>NZ_ATYB01000014.1:2329557-2467057 GCF_000427465.1 Sinorhizobium arboris LMG 14919
GCAGGAGATCGTAAAGAAGCCGGCAAATCAGTACGTGGCCGACTTCGTCCAACACATGAACCCGATCACCATGCTGACGGCGAAGGATGTGATGCAGACCGGCGTCGAGCGAGCCGCCGCCAATGCCGGCGTTACGGCGACCGCCAAGCCCACCACGCCGCTTGTCGACATTCTCGACGCCCTGTCGCGCCAGCCCGGCAGCATCGGTGTCGTCGACAACGGCTCCGTCGTCGGGACCATCGACGCGCAAAACATCGTCGAAGGATTGACGCGCCACCGCAACAAAAGTTGACGCGGCGCGCCTCCGCCAATAAAGCCTGGAGCGAATGCTCCGGGCCCGATTTTGAGCGGCTGGCCGCATCGACGCGGAAGGATGCGAATCATGAGCGAGAAACCAAATGTGCTGCGCGAAACGGACGAGGAAGCGCGCAAGCTCGCCCGGGTTCTTCTTCGTTCGGCGAGAAGCGGCGCGCTCGCCGCGATAGAGCCGGGGAGCGGCGGCTTTCCCTTCGTCAGCCGAGTGCTCGTCGGAATCGACATCGATGGAACGCCGGTCATTCTCGTGTCGCGGCTTTCGACCCATACCCAAGCGCTCGCTGCGGACCCGCGCGCTTCGTTGTTGACCGGCGAGCCGGGCAAAGGGGACCCGCTCGCCCATCCTCGACTGACCGTCCAGTGCGAGGCGGAGGCGGTCCCGCGCGACGGCGCGCTCCACCCGCGTCTTCGCGAACGATTCCTTCGCCGGCACCCGAAATCCAAGCTCTATGTCGATTTTCCCGATTTCGGTTTCTTCCGTCTCAATCCGCTGCGGGCGAGCCTCAATGGCGGCTTCGGCCGCGCCTATTTACTGACGGCAGAGGATCTCGCCATCGCCTCACCGGCCGCCACCGCCCTCGCGGAAATGGAAGGCGGCGCGATCGACCACATGAATGCCGATCACGCCGAAGCGGTGAGGTACTATGCAACCACGCATTGCCGCGCGCCCGAAGGCGACTGGAAGCTGGTCGGCATCGACGCGTCAGGGCTCGACCTGTCCGACGGCGACCGTCTGCGCCGTCTCGAATTCGAGACGCCCCTTGCAGACGCTGCCGAATTACGGGCAATTCTAAAAAAACTTTACCGTTAATCGCAATTTAGCTACCCCCATTTCTTGCAGGGGGTGGTTGCCCTTTTATGCATCACGGCTAATTATCGTGCTTCGTCAATTATAACTACGTGTGATGAATTTTCGCATGGAGCACACGATGCAGCCTCTTCCGCCTGAAAAACACGAGGAAGCCGAGATAGCAGCCGGTTTTCTCTCGGCCATGGCAAATCCGAAACGCCTGCTCATCCTCGACTCTCTCGTCAAGGAAGAAATGGCCGTCGGCGCCTTGGCTCACAAGGTCGGCTTGAGCCAGTCGGCTCTTTCTCAGCACCTTTCGAAGCTTCGTGCCCAGAATCTGGTCAGCACCCGTCGTGATGCACAAACGATCTATTATTCGAGCTCTTCCGACGCCGTCTTGAAGATTTTGGGCGCATTGGCCGACATCTACGGCGAAGATACCGATGCCGTGGAAGACAAACCTCTCGTTCGCAAATCGGCGTAGTCTCCCAGAACGCGTCCTTCGACCGAACAGCACTGCCTCACCAAGCCCCGCCGATCTCATCGCGGGGCTTCGCTTTTCAGGATGCGAAGAAGCCTGTCCTCGACGTCCCGGCGTATTGCTGACTGCCCCGCAACTCCGTGCTACATGATCGCGCTATGAACCATGCGGGCGAAATTCTCATTCTAACCGGGCCGCCCGGCTCCGGAAAAACCACGACAGCGCAGGCGCTTGCCGCAGAGCCCGGATCATCGAAGGTCCATCTCCATTGCGACGACTTCTGGCATTTCATCAAGAACGGGGCGATACCGCCCTATCTGCCTGAGGCTCACGACCAAAACACCGTCGTCGTCGATGTGTTGACGAGGGTGGCCGCAGCCTACGCCAATGGCGGTTATTTCGTCATCGTAGACGGCATCGTCGGACCGTGGTTCCTAGAGCCATTCACGAAAAGCGCGGCACCGCTCCACTACGTCGTTCTGCGTCCGCCGCTCGATATCGCCATCCGGCGCTGCCAGCAGCGCGGCGGGGACACGCTGACCGACCCCGGACCCATCGCGGCGCTTCATCAACAGCTCTCGTCGCTCGGCCCACTTGAGCGGCATGCTCTCTCGACCGAAGGGCACACTCGGGAAGACACGCTGAGCGCCGTGATCCAGGCTGTAGAAGGCGGTTCGTTTCGCCTCGCTTGACGCCCATTGGCGGGCTGATAGTTTGACCAACGGGTAAAGAATCCGGCCCGAGGCAAGGCCGCATCGGCGAGACTCTTCGAGGAGAACAGACATGTCCAACCGCCTGAACACAACACCCAACGATCTCAGCGCCTTCTGGATGCCCTTCACTGCCAACCGGCAGTTCAAGAAGGAGCCGCGGCTCTTCGTCGGTGCCAAGGACATGTACTACACTACCCATGACGGGCGGACGGTTCTCGATGGCACGGCGGGACTCTGGTGCGTCAACGCAGGCCATTGTCGGCCGAAGATCACCGAAGCGATCCGCGAGCAGGCGGGCGAGCTCGACTATGCTCCGGCTTTCCAGCTCGGCCACCCCAAGGCCTTCGAGCTCGCGAACCGGCTCGTCGACATCGCGCCTGAAGGCATGAACCACGTCCTTTATACCAACTCGGGGTCGGAATCGGTCGATACCGCCTTGAAGGTGGCGCTCGCCTACCATCGCGCCAAAGGCAACGGCTCACGCTTCCGCCTCATCGGGCGCGAGCGCGGCTATCACGGCGTCAATTTCGGCGGCATTTCGGTCGGCGGCATCGTCGCCAACCGCAAGATGTTCGGCACGCTGCTGACGGGCGTCGATCACCTTCCGCACACGCATTTGCCTGCCGAGAACGCCTTTACCCGCGGCGAGCCCGAGCACGGTGCCGATCTCGCCACCGAACTCGAGCGCATCGTCACCCTGCACGATGCCTCGACGGTCGCCGCAGTCATCGTCGAGCCCGTGGCCGGCTCGACCGGTGTTCTCATCCCGCCGAAGGGCTATCTCCAGAAGCTGCGCGAAATCTGCACCAAACACGGCATCCTGTTGATCTTCGACGAGGTAATCACCGGCTACGGCCGCCTCGGAACGCCTTTTGCCGCTCAATATTTCGACGTCAAGCCCGATATAATCACCACGGCCAAGGGGCTGACCAACGGCGTCATTCCGATGGGCGCGGTCCTCGTGACATCGGAGATCCACGATGCCTTCATGACCGGACCGGAACACCTGATCGAGTTCTTCCACGGCTACACCTATTCGGGCAATCCGATCGCCTCGGCCGCAGCACTCGGAACGCTGGATACCTATAGGGAAGAGGGACTGCTGACTCGCGCCGCCGAGCTTGCCCCCTATTGGGAGGAGGCTCTGCACTCGCTGAAGGATTGCCCGCATGTCATCGACATCCGCAATATCGGGCTGATCGGCGCGGTCGAGCTCGAGCCGATCGCCGGAGAGCCGACGAAACGCGCCTTCTCGGCCTTCTTGAAAGCCTATGAGAAAGGCCTCCTGATCCGCACCACGGGCGACATCATTGCATTGTCGCCGCCACTGATCATCGAAAAGCAACAGATCGACGAGCTTTTCGACAAGCTGCGCGACGTGCTGAAAAACAATATCTGACGCGTTCCTCACCAACTGCGAAGCCCTTTCCCCCGGTCGGGGGAGAGGGTTATTGTTGTGAATCAATATCAAGGGCGAGGTGCACGCATGTCCGAAGCGTTGGAGCGTTTCATCGATCAGGGCGTCGGCCGTGAGCCGGCGGACATCGTGCTCAAGGGCGGGCGATTCTTCGATCTCGTCACCGGCGAACTCGTCGCCTCCGACATCGCCATCTCGGGCGAGCGGATCGTCGGCACCTGCGGCGACTACCGGGGCCGCGAGGAGATCGACGTTACCGGCCGCGTCGTCGTTCCGGGCTTCATCGATACGCATCTCCACATCGAATCGTCGCTCGTTACCCCGCACGAATTCGACCGCTGCGTGCTGCCGCTCGGGATCACCACCGCAATCTGCGACCCGCATGAGATCGCAAATGTGCTCGGCACCGAAGGGATCCAGTATTTCCTCGACTCGGCGATGGAGACGGTCATGGACATACGTGTCCAGCTCTCCTCCTGCGTGCCGGCGACCCACCTGGAAACGTCCGGAGCCGATCTGCCGATCGGCCGCCTTACGCCCTTCCGCCACCATCCGAAGGTGATCGGCCTTGCGGAGTTCATGAACTTCCCGGGTGTGGTCAACAAGGATCCGACTTGCCTTGCCAAGCTCGATGCCTTCCAGGACGGGCATATCGACGGGCATGCGCCCCTGCTCCGCGGCAAGGAACTGAACGGCTATCTCGCGGCGGGGATCCGCACCGATCACGAATGCACGAGCGCGGAGGAAGCGCTGGAAAAGATACGCAAAGGCATGCACATCCTCGTACGCGAAGGCTCCGTATCCAAGGACCTGCAGGCCCTCATGCCGATCCTCACCGAGCGGTTGTCGCCCTATCTGGCCCTCTGCACCGACGACCGCAATCCGCTCGATATCGCCGAGCAGGGCCATCTCGACCACATGATCCGCACGGCTATCGCCGCCGGCGTCGAGCCGCTCGCCATCTATCGCGCCGCTACGATTTCCGCCGCGCGCGCCTTCGGCCTGCGCGATCGCGGCCTCGTAGCGCCTGGCTGGCGCGCCGACCTCGTCGTCGTCGACAGCCTGGAAAACTGTAGGGCCGAATTCGTCCTCTCCGCCGGACGGCGCGTTACGGATGCTCTCTTCGCCGGGCGCAGGGCGGTCGCGCCGGTGGGACTCGATAGCGTCAAGGCACGCGAGGTCAAGGCCGCGGACTTCGGCCTTCCCTACGATGAAGGCGAGACTTCGGTGCTCGGCGTCCTGCCCGGCAAGATCATCACCGAACACCGCCGGTATCGCCTGCCCGCCGAAGGCAACCGGACCGGCATCGATCTCGACCGCGACATCATCAAGGTAGCCGTGATCGAGCGCCACGGGGTCAATGGCAATCATGCCAATGGCTTCGTCCAGGGTTTCGGCCTGAAGAAGGGTGCGATCGCGTCCACCGTCGGGCATGACAGCCATAACATCTGCGTCGTCGGCGTAAACGACGACGACATGGCGCTTGCCGTCAATCGTCTCGGCGAGATCAAGGGCGGCTTCGTCGTCGTCCATGACGGCAAGGTCACCGGCGAGATCGCCCTGCCTGTCGCCGGCCTCATGAGCCTCGAGCCTTACGAGCGCGTGCGCGACACCCTGCACCATCTGCGTCAGGCCGCCTTCGCCCTCGGCGCCACGCTGGAAGAACCCTTCCTGCAACTCGCGTTCCTGCCGCTACCGGTGATCCCGCATTTGAAGATTTCCGACCGCGGGCTCGTCGACGTGGACAGGTTTATGCTGATCGGGTGACGACCAGAGTGCGAGGCGCAGGCGCAGTTCCCATCAACGCAACCTCCCGCAGAAAACGTCGAGGGCGGCGAGCTTGATCGCATTATCAGCGAAAGCCGGTGCAAAGCCGGGCATCGGAAGCGGCTCGGCGACGAGCGTCGTCGGGAGGTGAAACGTCTGCGGCTCCTGGGTCAGGTTGAAGACGAACAGCAGCCGCTCGCCTTCCTTTTCTCTGGTGAAGACCAGAAGGTCCTGGTTGGTGCCGAGGAAGACCATGTCTCCGTCGAGCAGCGCGGCTTGAGCCCGGCGGAATGCGAGGGTCTGGCGATAATGCTCGAGCACGGAGCCTGCCACGCCCTCCTGCGCGTCCACCGCCAGCATCCGGTGAGCGTCGCGCACCGGCAGCCAGGGGAGCCCGGCTGAAAAGCCGGCATTCATCAGCTCTCTTTCCCAGACCATCGGCGTCCGGCACCCGTCGCGTCCGGCAAAGGCGGGCCAGAAGCGGATGCCATACGGATCGCGCAGTTCTTCGAAGGCAAGCTCCGCCTCCGGCAGGCCGAGTTCCTCCCCCTGATAAAGGCAGATCGAACCGCGCAGGCTGGCGAGCAACGACATGGCAAGCTTCGCCACGCGCTCCCGGTCGGCCGCGCGCGGCGCGAAGCGACTGACATGGCGCATGACGTCGTGATTGGAGAATGCCCAGCAGACCCAGCCGTCCGTTACCGTAGACTGGAAATTCTCGATGCAGCGGCGGAAGTGACGCGCGGTGAATTCCGGCCCGAGCAGGTCGAAGGTGTAGCACATATGCAGCTTGTCGCCGCCGCTCGTATAGGCGGCAACCGTCTGCAGCGAGCGTGACCCGTCGCCAACCTCCCCCACTGTCGCGCGGCCGCCATATTCATCGAGCACCGCTCGAAAACGGCGCAGAAAACCGAGGTTCTCCGGCTGCGTCTTGTCATAGAGATGGTCCTGCATGCCGTAGGGATTGACCTCCGGCGCGTCACGGCTCGTCGCATCCGGATCCGGCACGAGCGGGGGATTGTCCCGCAAAAGCCGGTCATGGAAATAGAAATTCGCCGTATCGAGCCTGAACCCGTCGACGCCGCGGTCGAGCCAGAAGCGGACTGTCGCGAGCACCGCCTCCTGAACCTCCGGATTGTGGAAATTGAGGTCCGGCTGCGACGACAGGAAATTGTGCAGGTAATATTGCCGGCGCACCCCATCCCATTCCCAGCCCGGACCGCCGAAGATCGAAAGCCAATTGTTCGGCGCCGTGCCGTCCGGCTTCGGGTCGGCCCACACATACCAGTCCGCCTTGGCATTGGTTCTGCTCGAACGGCTCTCGACGAACCAGGGGTGCCGGTCCGATGTATGCGAGATCACCTGGTCGATGATCACCTTGAGTCCCAGCCGATGAGCCTCAGCCAGCATCTCGTCGAAATCGGCGAGCGTGCCGAACATCGGGTCGACGTCGCAATAATCCGAAACGTCGTAACCCATGTCCGCTTGGGGCGATGTGAAGAAGGGCGAAAGCCAGATGGCATCGGCCCCGAGCGAGGCGATGTGAGCAAGCCGCCGGGTGACGCCGCGAAGGTCGCCCATGCCGTCGCCATCCGTGTCCTGGAAGGATCGCGGATAGATCTGATAGATCACCGCCCCGCGCCACCAGTTTTCGTTCAATCCCGATGCGGCCGGCATGCGCAGTTCTCCACGATTGGTTTAGCAATGCCAGATTTATCTTCACCTCCTCTTCGAGTAAACGCCGCCGTCAACATTCGCTTGCTCGTGCGGCGACATGCGCTTAATTCGGATCAGCGGAAAGGGAGGACTGAATGGCGGGGAAACTGCTTTCGATCGGCGAATGCATGGTTGAGCTCATGCAGGCGGAGGGTGACATGCTGCGCAAGGGCTATGCCGGAGACACCTTCAACACCGCCTACTACGCCCGGCTCTTCCTACCCGCGGACTGGACGGTCGATTATTTCACGGCCGTTGGAACCGACACCGTTTCGGGCGAATTGCTGGCCTTCATCGAGAGCACCGGCGTCGGCACGGCGCACATCCGCAAGATCGAAGGCCGGACGCCGGGCCTCTATATGATCCACCTCAAGAACGGCGAGCGCAGCTTCTCCTACTGGCGCTCAGCTTCCGCGGCGAAGCTGCTCGCCGACGATCCCGATCGGCTCCGGGCGGCGATCGAGGCCGCGAATATCGTGTTCTTCTCGGGGATCACCCTGGCGATCCTGTCGCCGGACGCGGCAGAGACGTTGCTTGCGGAGCTTCGGAGGGCGAAAGCGGGCGGGCAGCAGGTCGTCTTCGACCCGAACATCCGGCCGCGGCTTTGGGACGACGCCGCACGGATGCGCGCGACGATCGAAGCCGGTGCGCGGGCGGCAACCATGGTGATGCCGAGCTTCGATGACGAGGCGACGCATTTCGGTGATGCATCCGTGGAAGCGACGATCGAGCGCTATCGGGCACTGGGCGCCCAAAGCGTTGCGGTCAAGGACGGCGCGAACGGCGTGACGCTCTGCATTGCCGGCAAGGAGCGTGTTCACGTTCCCGCCTCGCGGGTTGACAGGGTCGTCGACACGACCAGCGCCGGTGACAGCTTCAATGGCTCCTTCCTCGCCCGGCTTGCCAGCGGCGACAGCCCCACCGATGCCGCGGCCTTCGCCGCCCGTATCGCGGCCGCCGTGATCGGGCACCATGGGGCGCTGATCGGACGGGACAAGCTGCCCCGGGGTTGAGGCGCGAAGCGGGTTCCCTATGCGCTTTGTGGCACTGCTTCCCGCCGGAATCCCTTGCTCGCGACCATCAGGTTGCGCGTATAATCCTCCGCGATGCGGCCGGCCACCAGGTCGGCCGAGCTCAGCCGCTCCACCACGCGGCCGTTCTGCATGACCGCGAGCCGATCACACATATGGGTGACGACGCCAAGGTCGTGGCTCACCATGATGAAGGTCAGCTTGCGGTCGCGCCGCACCTCTTCGAGGAGGTTCAGCACTTCCGCCTGCACCGACGCGTCGAGTGCCGAGGTCGGCTCGTCGAGCAACAGGATCGAGGGCTCCAGGATAAGGGCGCGTGCGATGGCGATGCGCTGGCGCTGACCACCGGAGAGCTGATGCGGGTAGCGGAAGCGGAAACCGGAACCGAGGCCCACTTCGTCCAGCGCCTTCAGGATACGGCGTTCGCCGTCGCCGATGCCGTGGACCGCCAGAGGCTCCATCAGCTGCCGGTCGACCGTCTGGCGCGGATGGAGCGAACCGTAGGGGTCCTGGAACACCATTTGCACCGCACGGTAAAAAGCCTTGTCGCGACGCGTGCCTCGAACCTCTCGGCCCGCTATCCGGATCGTTCCGCCGCTTGCCTGAGCGAGGCCGGCTATTGCGCGCAGCAGCGTCGACTTTCCCGAGCCGGATTCGCCGACGAGACCGAAGGACTCGCCCGCCGCGACACCCACGCTCACGGCATCGAGCGCCTTGAACTCGTCGAAGGCGACACTCAGATTTTCAACGGATACGGCCTCGGTCATAGCGCCCACTCCGGTTTGCGGTCGAGCACCGGCAAGGGATGGCGATCCGCCCCGATCACCGGCATGCAGTTCAGGAGACCTTGGGTATAAGGATGCTTTGCATTGCCGAGTTCCGACGCGGCGATCTCCTCGACGATCCTGCCCGCATACATCACGAGAACGCGGTCGCAGAAGGACGAAACGAGGCGCAGGTCGTGCGAGACGAAGATCAGCCCCATGCCGCGCTCAGCCACCAGCTTGTCGAGGATCGAGAGGACTTCGAGCTGAACCGTTACGTCAAGCGCCGAGGTCGGTTCGTCGGCGATCAGGAGCTCCGGCCCGGCAACCAGCATCATCGCGATCATCGCCCGCTGCCCCATGCCGCCCGAGACCTCGTGCGGATAAAGATCGAAGACGCGCGAAGCATCGCGGATCTGCACTGCCGCGAGCATGTCGAGCGCCCTCTCCCGCGCTTCCGCGCGGCCGACCTTCTCGTGTCGCCTCAACGTCTCGACGATCTGCCGCCCGATGCTCATCACCGGGTTCAGGGAATATTTCGGATCCTGCAGGATCATGGCGATGCGCTTTCCGCGCAGGTCCCGCCGAAGCTTCGGAGGCGCCGAAAGAAGGTCGATTCCGTCGAAGGCAAGCGTCTTCGCCGTCACTTCCGCGTGCGCCGGCGTCAGCCCCATGATGGCGCGGCCCGTCTGCGACTTTCCGGAGCCGCTCTCACCGACGATGCCGAGACGTTCACGCCCGAGAGTGAACGAAACGCCGCGGACGGCCTCGACAACCCCGGTGCGTGTCGGAAACCGGACCCGGAGGTCGTCCACGGTCAGAAGCGCGCTCATTGGCCGCTCTCCCGCGGATCGAGCGCATCGCGCAGGCCGTCGCCGAGCAGGTTGAAACCGAGACTGACGATCAGGATGGCAATGCCGGGCATGGTCGCCACCCACCACTGATCGAGGATGAAGCGGCGGCCGGAGGCGATCATGGCGCCCCATTCCGGCAGCGGCGGCTGCGCGCCGAGCCCGAGGAAGCCGAGACCTGCCGCCGTCAGGATGATGCCGGCCATGTCGAGCGTCACGCGCACGATCAGGGATGACATGCACATGGGCATGACATGGCGGAAGACGATGCGCAAGGGCGAGGCGCCCATCAGCCTGACCGCGGCTATATAATCGGAATTGCGCACCGTCAGCGTCTCGGCGCGGGCGATGCGGGCATAGGGAGGCCAGGAGGTGATAGCGATCGCGATGACGGCATTTTCGATCCCCGGCCCGAGCGCCGCGACGAAGGCGAGCGCGAGCACGAGCTTCGGAAAGGCGAGGAAGATATCGGTGATGCGCATGAGGACCGCGTCGATCCAGCCGCCGGCATAACCCGCGACAGCGCCGACGATCAGCCCCACCGGGGCCGCTATGATCGCGACGAGGAGAACGACGAGGAGCGTCAGCCGCGAACCGTGAATCAGCCGGGAGAGAATATCTCGGCCCTGATCGTCCGTGCCGAGCAGATAGCCTTCGCTGCCGGGCGGCAGAAGCCGCGCGCCGGCAAGGTTTCCGATGACCGGAGAGTGAGGCGCCAGCGCATCGGCGAAGATCGCAACGAATACGAGCATCAGCAGGATGCAAAGGCCGAGCACCGCAAGCCGGTTGGCGGAGAAACGCCGCCAGGTCATATAGGCGCGGCCGAGCCGGGCCTGGGTCCGCGACTGCGGGCGATCGGAAAGCAGCCATTCGCGGCGCGTTATCGGGCGTGTTTCGGTGGCAAGGCTCATCGGGCGCGCGTCCTCGGGTCAAGCGTCCGGTAGAGAAGGTCGGACAGGAGATTGATGCCGATGAAGACCGATCCGATGATGATCGTGCCGCCGAGAACAGCATTCATGTCGGCATTCTGCAGCGAATTGGTGATGTAGAGGCCGAGTCCCGGCCAGGCGAATACGGTCTCCGTCAGGACCGAGCCTTCGAGCAGGCCGGCATAGGAAAGCGCGATCACCGTCACCAGCGGCACCGCCGCATTGCGCAGCGCGTGCGTCCATATGATCCGCGCCTCCGAAAGTCCCTTGGCTCGCGCCGCAACGATATATTCCTGCTGCAGCTCGTTCAGCATGAAGCTGCGGGTCATGCGGCTGATATAGGCGAGCGAGAAATAGCCGAGCAGCGAAGCCGGCAGGATGATGTGCCGGAAGACGTCGCGGAAAACGTCCCACTGGCCCTGCCAGGCCGAATCGAGAAGGTAGAAACCGGTGACCGGCGTGAAGCTGTATTCATAGACGATGTCGATGCGTCCCGGATAGGCGACCCATTGGAGCCTTGCATAGAAGACGAGCAGCGCAAGCAGTGCCAGCCAGAAGATCGGCACCGAATAACCGACGAGACCGATGACGCGGACGATCTGGTCGGCGATGCTGCCGCGCTTGACCGCGGCGAGGACGCCGAGCGGCACGCCGATGAATGCACCGATCAGCGTTCCGAGGGTCGCGAGTTCCATGGTCGCAGGAAAAACGCGGCGGATATCCGCCATGACCGGATTGGTCGTCAGCACCGAAGTACCGAAATCGCCGGTGAATGCTTGCCGGCAGTAGATGAAGAACTGCTGGTAGAGCGGCAGGTTTAGCCCCATCGCCTCGCGCGTGCGTTCCACGACATGATTCGGGGCCCGGTCGCCGAGGACGGCGAGCACCGGATCGATCGGGATGACGCGGCCGATGAAGAAGGTAACGGCGAGAAGGCCGAGATAGGTGGTTGCCACGACGAAGAGAAACTGCAGTACCGCGACAAACGCCTTCCGGGAACGGGCGCGCCGGCGCCCGCTCATGGGTTCAATTCCGCTCATGCTCAAGGGAATGGTCCTTTCGACTATTCCTTGGAAACGTTCCAGACGTAGTTGGTATCGAAGCTCGGTCCGAGCTTGAAGCCCTGGAGGTTGCCGCGAAGCCCGGCGACCTCCGTCTGCTGGAAGATGACGACGAACGGACTATTCTCGAGAACCGTTGTCTGCAGTTCCTTGTAAATTTCCGCGCGCTTGGCGCTGTCGCGTTCGAGGAGCGCGTCCTTGGTCTTCTTGCTGAGTTCCGGAACATCCCAGGCGTTGCGCCAGGCAAGCGTCTTGTTCGTGCCTTCGTCCGAGTTGTCCGGATTGTTGGTGAAAGTATCGGCATTCGAGTGCGGATCGAAATAATCCATGCCCCACTGACCGATATACATATCGTGGTTGCGGGCGCGGTACTTGGTCAGCGTCTGCTTGCCGTCACCCGGGATGATTTCGAGCTTCACGCCCGCCTGCCCCAGCGTCTGCTGAAAGGATTCGGCAATGCCTGTGACCGGCTGCGTGTTGCGCACATCCATCGTGACCGTAAAGCCGTCCGGATAGCCGGCCTTCGCCAGCAGTTCCTTCGCCTTGGCAACGTCGAACGTATAGGGGTTCTCGTTGAGGGCGCCGAGGACGCCCTTCGGCAGGAAGCTCTGATGAATCTCGCCGATGCCCTTGATCAGCGTCGAACCGATCGCGTCATAGTCGACGAGATACTTGAAGGCCTGCTGAACCTCTGGCTTTGCGAGCTTCTCGTTCTTCTGATTGAGGCTGATGTAGTAGACCGTTCCTTTCGGAGCGCTCGCTGTCGCCAGATCGGCATTCTTGCCAACTGCCTCATAGTCGCCCGGCTCCAGGTTCCGCGCCACATCGATATCGCCGGCTTCGAGCGCGAGCCGCTGGCCGGAGCTCTCCTTCATGTGGCGGTAGATGACGCGGGCGAGTTTTGCCGGTTCGCCGTAGTAGTTTTCGTTGCGCTCCAGGACCACGACTTCATTCGCGCGCCATTCGCGCAGCTTGAAGGGACCCGAGCCGGCGTAACCGGTCTTCAGCCACTCGTTGCCGAAGTCGTTGTCATATTTGTACTCTTCGCTCGGCGTCACGGATTTCACGTGTTCGAGAACGAGCTTCTTGTCTACGACCGAAGCAACCGTCGCCGTCAGGCAGTTCAGGACGAAGCTCGGCGAATAGGGCTGATCGACGGTGAAGACGAAGGTCTCGGCATCGGCGGCCTTCGCCCTTTCCGTGACATTGTCGCCGGTAAGGCCGAACTGCGTGAGGATGAAGGCCGGGCTCTTGTCGAGCTTGACGGCGCGTTCGAACGAATAGGAGACGTCCTCGGCAGTGATCGGGTTGCCGGAGGCGAATTTCATGCCGGACTTGAGCTTGAACGTATAGGTGAGGCCATCATCGGAGACCGTCCAGCTTTCGGCGAGATCGCCGACGACTTTGGACGTGTCGTTGAGATCGAGCCGGACGAGCAGGCTGTAGGTATTGCTGGTCATCTCGGCGGTCGAAAGCTCAAAGGCTTCGCCCGGGTCCATGGTGATGATGTCGTCGAACGCGAAGCCCTCGACCAGCGTATCCTTCGGAGTTTCCGCGAAGGCCGGCTGGGCCGCGCCCATCGCCAAGGCGAGGGCCGCCGAGGCGGCAAGAACTCGAAAACGTCCGTTGAGCTTGTGCATCATATTGCGCTTCCCTCTTTTTTTAACCCTTCTCGGGCTCTTCTTCATGATTGTCAGGCAGGCTCGTGCCATGCCTGCCCCAGAACTCTCAGCCAGTTCTCCCGGCATATTTTCGCCAGTTCGGCGTCACCATATCCGGCGTCCTCCAGCGCGGCAACGAGGTTCTGATTTCCCGCTGCATCGGCGATTTCCTCGGGGATGGTCGCTCCGTCGAAATCCGATCCGAGCGCCACGCAGTCGATACCCATGCGCTCGACCAGATAGTCGACGTGGCGCACCATGTCGGAAAGCGGCGTCGCTGCGTTCTCCTGCCCGTCGGGGCGCAGCATCGTCGTCGCATAGTTGAGGCCAACGAGGCCACCGCTCTCGCCTATGGCATCGAGTTGTTTGTCGGTCAGATTGCGCGCGACCGGCGTCAGCGCATGAACATTGGAGTGGCTGGCGACAAGGGGCTGGTCGGTCGTCCTCGCCACGTCCCAGAAGCCCTTTTCCGTGATGTGCGCGAGATCGATCAGAATGCCGAGCCGATTGCAGGCGCGCACGAGTTCGAAGCCGGCTTCGGTAAGACCCGGTCCCGTATCGGGCGATGCCGGATAGGCGAAGGGCACGCCATGCCCGAACACGTTGTGACGGCTCCACACGGGGCCAAGCGAGCGAAGTCCAGCGGCGTGAAATGTCTCGAGCGCCGTGAGGTCAGGCCCGATGGCTTCGCAGCCCTCCATATGCAGGACGGCAGCAAAGACGCCGTTCGCCATCGCCGCACGTATCTCGCCAACCGAGCGGCAAAGCCGCCAGGTGCCGGCGCGGTCGAGCTTGATCGCAATGTCGGCGAGCTCCATGGCGGTCGCGAGCGAGGGCAAGTGGTCAAGCGGCGCGGCCATGGGCGTCCTATAATGGCCGTTCTCGTCCGGTGTCTTGAGCACCAGATCGCCGGACGGCACGTAAATCGCACACAGGCCGCCCGCGAGACCGCCTGCCCTGGCGCGCGCCGCATCGATGTGGCCCTTGTCGGTTCCCTCCGAAAACTCAGCCACAGGGTCTGCACCGCCGCGTGCATGTTGCCAAAGGCGCAAAAGCACATCGTTATGGCCGTCGAAAACCGCCTGCATGCCCAAATATTCCTTCGTTATCAGGGGGATCGGATTGGGACACCGCCATGTCGCGTCCGGACAGAGGCGAGCGCGATGCTATTGAAATGGATCGCGCATTTCAATGAATATCCGGGAATTTCAGTGGATAGACTGTAGCGAAAACTTGCTGGGGAGCCGCCAACGTCTTGGCGCCATCAATGGAACGTAGACTTCGAGAACAGATTGAGCACCAGCACGCCGGCGATGATGAGGGCCAGCCCTAGAATGGCCGGCAGATCGAGCTTCTGACCGAAGACCACGTAGCCGGCAATCGAGATCAGTACGATGCCGAGGCCGCTCCAGAGCGCATAGGCAATGCCGACCGGGATATATCGGAGCGCATAGGAGAGAAAGAAGAAGGCGACCGCGTAACACAGAACCATAAGCACGGTGGGTGTGAGCCGCGTGAAATGCTGCGCTGCCTGCATGGCGGACGTGCCGAGCACTTCGAAGACGATGGCGATCACCAGGACGGCGTAAAGCGTGGCGGGGTTCACGGAACGTCTCCGATCGGAGTTTTGGAACGAGGCACGGGTTGGTCCTCTATTCCAGCGAAAGCGCGTTGAGCTTCTGAAGCAGGAGCGTCCGCGCCGCGGCATCGATGTCGTGGCTGCGCATCAGATCCGACAGCCAGACTCCATCGGCGGCAAAGCGGGCGAGCAGGCAACTTGGCGAACTATCCGTGGCGGCGAATTCCGCGGTGCGGCGCGCTACCCATTCGCGCCAACGCTCCTTGAGATGAGGCTCGGCAAGAAGCGCAATGGTCAGCGCCTGCCAACCTTGCACTTCCGCCTCCGCATCGGCCTCGAGTGCGAAACAGACGCCAATATAGGCCCGCGTAAATCGTCCCTTCTCGACGTGGTCTCCCGCCATCGCTTCGTCGAGAGCCCTGTCGAACCGCGCGACGAGGTCATCGAAGAGGGCGTCGAGCAGAGCCGGCTTGTTCGGGAAATGGTGCAGCAGCCCGCCTTTGCTGACACCCGCCGCCTGCGATACGGCATCGAGGGTCACCGCGGCGATTCCCTGCTCCAGCGACAGGCGTGCCGCAACCTCCAGCAATTGCCGGCGGACGCGCTGGGGTTGCTTCTTCCTCGAAGGGGCGTTTGTCATGACTTATAAACATACCGTCTAGACGGTTTGTCAAGCAGTTTTGAGGAGGCATCGGGCGCGCCGAAAAGCCGCAAGCGAAGGAATGGCAAGCCATTGCCCGCCCGCATCGAGCGCTGTACCAAGTGTGGCGAGGAATGGACCATGACCGAACCGCAAACCACGACGCTTTACGAGACGATCGGCGGCGATGCTGCCGTGCGCGCCCTGACGCGACGCTTCTACGAACTGATGGACAGCCTGCCCGAGGCGGCACGATGCCGCGCCATCCACCCGGAGGATCTGACCGGCAGCGAGGAAAAGTTCTACGAATATCTGACCGGCTGGCTGGGCGGTCCGCCGATCTATGTGCAGAAACGCGGCCATCCCATGCTGCGCCGCCGGCACTTCATTGCCGGGATCGGGCCTGTCGAGCGCGACGAATGGCTTCTCTGCTTCACCCGTGCGCTGGAGGAAACGGTGCCCCATCCGAAGCTCCGCGAAATTATCCTCGGGCCGATCACCCGGCTCGCCCATCACATGCAGAACAAGGAATAGCCGGGATGCCGAACAGCGGACTGCGCTCGACCATGCTTTTCGTCGCCGGTCTCATGGGCCTCTTCGGCGTCGCGAGCGCCGCCGCCGCTTCGCATGGCGCGGATCCGCGTCTTCTCGGCGGAGCCTCGGCCATGTGCCTCGCCCATGCGCCGGCGCTCGTCGCGCTTCATGTCGGATGGGCGCATTTTCGCACGGCCGCTCTCGCCGCTCTGCTCATCTCGGCGGGCACGGCACTCTTTGCCGCGGACCTCACCATGCGCCATTTTTCGGGTCACGGCCTCTTTCCCATGTCGGCGCCGCTCGGCGGGGTGACAATGATGCTGGGCTGGCTCGCCGTCGCGCTCGGCGCATTCCTGGCCCGAGAGCCCGATGAGCGCGCCTGAGAGCAGCGCAGTTGCGGACAAAGCGCTTGCATGGCTGCGCAGTTTTGTAAGCAGAGCGCCCTGAAGGACGGCTGGATTTGCTACCGAACAAGGCATAGGTATAGCCAAGTTAGCCAAGTGAGGCTGCCATGCAGGTCAATATCCATAACGCCAAGACGAATCTGTCAAAACTCATCGAGGCGGCGAAGGCTGGCGAAGATGTCATCATCGCCAAGGGGAAGACCCCTGTCGCACGGATCGTCGCCATTCCACAGAACAAATTCACCATCGGACTGCTGAAAGACAAGGTCGCGGGAAATGGCCCGGATTTCTTCGAACCTATGAGCGAAGATGAGTTGGCAGTGTGGGAAGGGGAAGCGTGACGGCTGTTCTTCTCGACACCCATGCCTGGGCATGGTCGCTGACCGGCGATGCGCGCTTGCCTAATAAGGCAACCGCCCTCCTTGCGCAGGCAGACAGCGTTCTCGTTAGCCCGATCAGCCTTTTCGAGATCGGCCAGAAGGTTCGTATCGGGAAGTGGCCGGAATGGAACCATTCGTCAACGATTTGCCGGGCCTGTTGGTGGAGCAGGGTGATAGAATAGCAGCGCTTGCGCCGGAGACCTGCCTGAAAGGAGCGACGCTCCGCATGGGAACATCGCGATCCGTTCGACCGTCTCATCGCAGTAAGCGCGCTGGATTTAGGCGTACCGGTGATTTCAGCGGACGAGATTTTCGACACGCTTTCGACCATCAACCGATTGTGGTGACACTTCACGCCGGACCTTGCCTGGGCAACGGCGACATGCTGCCGATCAGGCACCTTCCACCACGGTGTAGCCCTCGAACTTCGGCGGGCCGACATACATCGCCTTGTTGCTGCCGGCGCTCCGGTGCGCTGCCCGGAAATTCTCCGAATTGGTCCAGGCGACGAAGGCTTCCCTGGTCTCCCAGGACGATTTCGAGATGAAAGGCGTGTAGCCTTCGTCGGGCACGCTTTCTCCGCGCAGCAGATGGAAGCCGATGAATCCCGGCATTTCGGAGAGGGAGGAATCGCGCGCCTTCCACACGGCCTCGAAGGCTTCTTCCTGGCCGATCGCGACACGAAAACGGTTCATGGCGAAAAACATGCCCTCAGCTCTCCCTTATTTTCTTTTCCTGAACCGGCGGCTCGCCCCTCGCAGGAAACGGCAGCACGGTTCCCTCGCTCGCCGGCGCGAGGCCGAGAGGGTCTCTTGCAGGCGGACGCGCCTGCCAGGCGGGAAACTCGGTCACATTCGGACTTTCCTCCAGCATTCGCGCCCGACGCGTCAAGAGCTCGTAGAGTTCGGGAACGAGGCCGTCGCCGAATTGCGAGGCAAGCTTGTGGAGGCCGATCATCGTCATCTGATCGGGACGCTCATCATGCATTGAGATACTCCATGCAGCGGCCCGGCACAGGCCGTTCTCCGCTTTCGTCCAACAGGTTCAATTCTCGCTGCCGTTGCCGGCGGTCAAATCCTGCAGCGCCCGCTCAAGGCTCGATTTCGAGCCGTTCCGCAGCGGCACGAAGGCCTTGCCCCACTTCTTGCATCCGGTCTTCACGCGAAGACATGCGTCATGGCTGATGCAGTCGATCGGGCAGAAGACGCAATCGACCGAGGGCAGGACACGGTCGATGCGCGATACCGCCTCCCGTAAACCGCCGTCATGATGAATGAGTTCCGCACCGTAGGAACTGGCGATCTCGCGCAGATGCGCCACCTGGCAGTCCCGGCCGCCGACATAAAGGAAGCTGCGCCCCTCGAGCGTCACCTTGCCGTCACTCGGCTGAGGCGCGCTCGCCGCGTCCTTCGCCCTGCCCTTGCCGCCCTTGCCTGCATTCTGGTGACGCTTGCCGCGCATCCATGATCTCCATCTTGTTCCGCGATGCCGGCCATGCCGGAGATCGCGACGGAATAGGTCTGGCACACACCGATTGGTTGCGTGACGGAGGCAACCTATAAAACTTGATTGAAAGAGTAAAGTATAAACATGAGTGTTTTCATCATATTTTCTCAGCCGGCTTCAGCGGCAGATCACAGGCCTGTACGCGGCGCCGGGGGGCGGCTGCAAGCCGCCTGCGCCGCCGCAGAACCGGACTCAGCGCGTAAAGGCCACCGGTATGTTGAAATCCCATCTGTCGCGGCCGGAACCCGCGGGAATGGCAGGGAAAGGCGCCGCCCGCCGGACAGTATCCAGTGCAGCCTGGTCCAGGATGGGCGAACCGGCACTCTTCGTTATGCCGACCCTTGCAACCCCGCCACCTGATGTCACCGTGAAACTGACATGGGCAACGCCCCGCAGCCCCTGGCGCTTTGCCTCCGACGGATAGCGGATGGCACGGGTAAGCTTTCTCCTTACCTTGCCGGGATAGTTCGACACGGCGGCGTTGCCGATCTCCTGCGAAGCGCCGCGACTTTCGCCGCTGGCAGCATTCGCCCTGGCACTCTCCACACCGTCGGCCTTGCCCTTGTTCTGCGATTTCGCGTTGGTGCCGCCTTCTCCCGCCTTTTTGCGGACGACCTTCTCCTTTTTCTTCGGGGGCTCTTTCTTCGGTTCCGGCCTCGGTTCCGGAATGACGGTCTCGACGGGAGCGAGGCTTGCGATGACCTCGGCCTCAGCGGCCTGGCTCACCGGCATCTCTTCGGACGGGACGATGACGTCGGCTTCCGTCGGCGTCGTTTCGGTCGATTCAGCCGAGACCGGCTCGCTCGGCACCGCTTCGACCGTTTCGACCACCTCTTCCGCCGGCTCGACCTCGGTCGGCTGCAATTCTTCGGGCGTCTCTTCCGTCGGCTCCATCACCTCGGAAGGGGTCCCCGCCTGAACGGTATCTTCGAAGGCGTTGCCCAGCAGCGAAACTTCCACGGTGCTACCGCCAGCGACGAGGGCCACCTCCTTTTCCTGCTCGGGCGCCAGCAGCATCGCCCCGCCGGCATGAGCCAGCAGGGAGAGACCGATCGCCGCCGCCCATTTCACCATGTGCTTCATCTTATTTGCCTTCCGCCGGCAATTTGAGGATGCGGGCCTCAGCCCTTGAGCTCCACAGCCGATCTCGAACCGGTCTTCAGCCCCGTCATGCATGCACCCTTGTCGATGCCTTCGCCAATGCAGGCCGGCGCATCGTTGATCAGCAGGCTCTTCACCGCCTCGCATTTCGTGCCCGGCAGGTCGAACTGCCGGACCTTCGTCTTGCCCGCGGGAAGATCCCTGAAGTCGAGCACCGCCATCCGCTCGACCAGCCCCTTATCGTCGAAGAGGACGAATTCGAACGAAACCTTCGAAAACGACTGAGCGAGCGCATTGCCGGCGACGAAGGTCAGCTTGCAGCCCTTTTCCGATGGCGCGATCTCGTTGAGCTCGATCGAAAGGCCTGCGGGCTCGGCCGCATCCTGCGCTCCGGCCGCCCCTGCAGTGACGAGAACGGCGGAGGCCGCAACGGCAAAACGGGACAAATAGATCATCGTAGCACCACTCGCTGTCCGGCGCGCCGGTAGGTTCCTGCACGCGCTCCTTTAACTTGACCGCAACATTCCGGTATTGCGTCCTTAAAGAAATATGAGTAATGAAGTCAAGATACTAAATGGAATATAGGCGAGGCAAAGCCCGAGGTGATTGCCTCGTCTCCGACTCGCGAATTGGCCAAAACCGTGACACCGAACGACACCGAGAGCCAACGATCCCCGCAGACGGCGGCGCCTGTCATCCGGACGCAGCGGATCGTCGAGAGCCACGAACTTTTCCGTGGTCACAACGAGATTCTCATTTCCCACGACGGAGCGATCTACCGGATGAAGATCACCCGCCAGGGCAAGCTGATTCTGAACAAATAGTGAGATGACGATGACTGAGAGCATGCGCCCCACCCCGGCCGAAATTCGCGCCTACCGAGCCGAGAATCCGAAGCTGCGCGAACGCGACATCGCCGCCAAGCTCGGCATCCCGGAGGCAGCACTCGTCGCTGCCGAATGCGGCCTCACCGCCGTCCGGATCGAAAGCAGCGCCAGCCGCTTCCTCGAGCGCGTCGAGGAATTGGGCGAAGTCCTTGCGCTTACGCGCAACGAGAGCGCCGTCCATGAAAAGGTCGGCGTCTACGAGAACATCAAGCAAGGGCACGCCGCGGCTCTGGTGCTCGGTTCCGAAATCGACCTGCGCATCTTTCCCGGCGACTGGGCACATGGTTTCGCCGTGACCAAGACGGATGCGAAAGGAGAGGTTCGCCGCAGCCTGCAGTTCTTCGACAAGTGGGGCAATGCCGTCCACAAGGTTCATCTGCGTCCCCAGTCGAACCTCGCCGCCTATGGGAAGATCGTCGAAGACCTTCGCCTGGACGACCAGTCGCAGGACTTCATCGCCGATGCCGGCGCGCCCGCAGCCGACGATGCGGTCGATGCCGCCGTCGACACGGCGGAACTGCGCGACCGCTGGTCGAAACTCACCGACACGCATCAGTTCCCCGGCATGTTGCGCAAGCTCAATATCGGACGGCGCCGGGCGCTGCACGCGATCGGCGACGACTTCGCCTGGCGGCTCGATACGGCCTGCATCGAGATGATGATGCGCAGTGCCGCAGAGACGGCGCTGCCGATCATGTGCTTCGTCGGCAATCGCGGCGTCATCCAGATTCACTCCGGTCCGGTCGTCAAGATCGGCACGATGGGGCCGTGGCTGAACGTGATGGACGAGACCTTCCATCTGCATCTGCGCACCGACCACATCGCCGAGCTCTGGGCCGTGCGCAAGCCGACCGCGGACGGACACGTGACCTCTCTCGAAGGGCTCGACGCCAAGGGCGAGATGATCATCCAGTTTTGCGGAAAGCGTAAGGAAGGTTCCTCGGAGAGAGCCGAATGGCGCAGCCTGGTCGAGGGGCTGCCCCGTCTGAACGCCGTCGTCGCGGCCTGATGGTGCCGCCCAACCGGGCGGCGGTTTCGGGGCGACACGCATAGATTCAAAGGAAGTGATGATGAACGGCTTCGCTATCCGCCGTCTTCGGCGTTGGGAAATGGCCCTCGCGGCCTTCGCGCTGTCGGCGCCCTTCGTGCTGCCCTGGCTTGCGCCGGGAGCCCCGCCTTTCCTGCGCCCGGCGATGGCCGAGGTGCTCGAGCAGCCGGATGTCTCCCGCGTCGTCTCGGTCGGCGGCGCGATCACCGAAATCATCTATGCGCTCGGCGAGGAGAACCGCCTCGTCGGCCGCGATTCCACCAGCACTTATCCGGAAGCGGCAACCAGGCTGCCGGATGTCGGCTACATGCGGCAATTGGCGCCCGAAGGCATCATCGCCGTCAACCCGACGGCGATCGTGGCCGTAGAGGGCAGTGGCCCGCCGGAAGCGCTCGCTGTGCTCAAGGAGGCCAACATTCCCTTCACCAGCGTCCCCGAGACCTATGACAAGGAGGGCATCGTGGACAAGATCCGCGCGGTCGGAGCTTTCCTCGGCGTGAAGGAAAAGGCGGAAACGCTCGCGCAATCCGTGGAGAAGGACCTCGCCGCCGCGGTCGGCGACAGTGCCGCCCGCCCGGAAGGCGAGCGCAAGCGCGTCCTCTTCATTCTGAGCACCCAGGGAGGCAAGATTCTCGCTTCCGGCACCGGTACCGCCGCCGCCGGCATCATCGAGCTTGCCGGAGCGGTCAACGCCGTCGGCACCTTCCCCGGCTACAAGGCATTGACGGAGGAAGCGATCATCGAGGCCAAGCCAGACGTGGTCCTGATGATGAACCGTGGCGGAAGCCACGGTGCAGGCCCCGACGAGCTCTTTGCGCTTCCGGCGCTCAGCCTGACCCCGGCGGCCAAGAACAAGGCACTGATCCGCATGGACGGACTGCATCTGCTCGGCTTCGGTCCCCGCACGGCAGGCGCCGTTCGCGAACTGAACGCCGCAATCTACGGAAAGAAGACCAATGCCTCGCAGTGAGGTCATGGAAGGCGGGGTGCACAGGCCCGCATTTGCCGCACGGATCGTCCGGGACTGGCGCAGCGGAGACCGGGCGGGAGTGGCGCGTTGCCTTATCGCCGTGCTGGCAGTGCTTGCGGCGGCGACGTTCATGGCCTCGATCACGACCGGCGCCGCGGATGCCTCGCTTGCCAATATTTTTCGCTGGCTCTCGGGCGATGCCGATCAGGCGATGAGCGCGCGCGACCGCATCATCATCCTCGATATCCGCCTGCCGCGTGCCGTGCTCGGGATGCTGGTCGGCGCATCGCTCGCCGTTTCCGGCGTGGTGATGCAGGGCCTCTTCCGCAACCCGCTGGCTGATCCGGGCCTTGTCGGCGTTTCGTCCGGCGCAAGCCTCGGCGCGGTGCTGCTGATCGTGCTCGGTGACGTCGCTTTTGGTCCGCTGTTCGCTGTCCTGGGATTCTATGCCCTCCCCTTCGGCGCCTTCCTCGGAGGCCTTGCCACCACGCTGCTGCTCTATCGGATCGCGACCCGTGGCGGCCAGACCTCGGTCGCGACGATGCTGCTTGCGGGCATTGCGCTGGGCGCGCTCGCCGGTGCGGTGACGGGGGTTCTCGTCTTCATCGCTGACGACAAGCAGCTGCGCGATCTCACCTTCTGGGGTCTCGGATCGCTCGCCGGCGCCAACTGGACGAAGATCGTGGCCGCCGGACCCCTGATCCTGGCTTCGCTTGCGGTCGTGCCCTTCCTGGCGCGCGGGCTCAATGCCATCACGCTCGGCGAAGCCGCCGCCTACCACATGGGCATTCCGGTGCAGCGCCTGAAAAACATCGCCATCCTGGGCGTCGCCGGAGCCACCGGCGCGTCGGTGGCCGTCAGCGGCGGCATCGGCTTCGTCGGCATCGTTGTTCCGCACCTCCTGAGGCTGGTCATCGGCCCGGATCATCGCTACCTGCTGCCGGCCTCCGCCCTGCTCGGCGGCACGCTGCTGATCTTCGCCGACATGCTCGCCCGCACGATCGTTTCGCCGGCCGAACTGCCGATCGGCATCATCACCGCCTTCGTGGGTGCGCCCTTCTTTCTCTGGGTGCTGCTCAGGGGCCGGTCGAACATGGGGCTTTGAGCACGGCGATGATCAGAGCATCCGACATTTCCGTCCGCCTTGCCGGAAGGCAGGTCCTGCACAACATTTCCCTCGATGCGGCCCCCGGAGCCATGACGGCAATCGTCGGCCCGAACGGATCGGGAAAGACCACGACCTTGAAGGCGATCTCGGGCGAGCTCACGCCTTCGGCCGGCAAGATCACCATCAACGGTCTCGACATCGCCAGCCTGAAACCATGGGAGCTTGCGCTGAAACGCGGCGTGCTGCCGCAGTCGACCGTCATTTCCTTCCCGTTCACCGTCAGGGAAATCGTGCGCCTCGGCCTCATGGCCAACGGCGGCAAAGCTTCCGCCCACGACCGGATTGCCGACCAGGCGCTCGAGGCGGTCGATCTTGCCGGGTTTTCCGGACGCTTCTACCAGGAACTCTCGGGGGGCGAGCAGCAGCGCGTCCAGCTCGCACGCGTCCTCTGCCAGATCTCGGCCCCGGTCGCGGACGGCGAGCCGCGCTATCTGCTGCTCGATGAGCCTGTATCAAGCCTCGACATCCGCCACCAGCTTACGATCATGCGGCTTGCGCGCCAATTCTGCGCCGGCGGCGGCGGCGTCGTCGCAGTCATGCACGATCTCAACCTGACATCGATGTTTGCCGATCAGATCGTGATGATGAAAGCCGGCCGCATCCGGGCGCGCGGAGCACCGAAAGACGTGCTGACCGACGAGACCATGGAAGCGGTCTTCGGCTGCCGGATGCGGGTGAGCGTAGCTCCGGCACACGATATCCCGTTCGTATTGCCGCAGTCCGCCACGATGTGAAGCTGGGCTCACCGCGGCAACGTCAGGATTTACCGAAACAAATTCCTCCCTCATGCGTTGATCTACAATGCCGGCGTGTACATCGCGCCGCTTGGAATGCCGCGCGTCCTATCGGGCGCACAAAAGAGCCGGGGAGTGTGCCTTCGCCGGCCGATTCGCATGAACCGATCACATGCCGGCCGTTTCGCGCCGGCACAGCAGCGAGGGAGAAGACAATGGCGACAGGCATGTTCTCAGGCTCGGGCAGCCGCAAGCGCAACGGCAGCGCAATCGATCCGTCGGTAGAGGATCAGCTGAACGAAATACGCGAAGACATCGCGCAGCTCATGGCGCTGATTGCCGACCGAGGCGCTGCGGCTACGCGTGACGCAAAGGCCAAGGCGCGCGGCGCCCGTGACCAGGCGGAAACCGACCTGCACGCACTGATGGAGAGCGGCGAGCAGATGCTTTCCGACTTGCGCGGCCGCTATGCGGATACCGAAAGGGAGGTCCGTCGGACGATACGCGAGCATCCTCTTGCGACTCTCGGCACCGCAGCCGTCATCGGCCTCATCGCAGCCGCTTTGCTGCGCCGATGAGGACCTATCAGGCATCGCGTTGACCGAGTATGAAGGGGAGCTACCTTATGGGGACACTCGGGACTGTCCTGTCGGCCCTGCTTGCGTTCGACGCCGCCGCTGCGGCGTCGCGCTATAAGCGCAATGCGGTCCTCTGGGCCATCATCGCCGTGCTTCTCGGCACTGCCTACGTCTTCGCCCTGATCGCAATCGCCCTGCTGCTCTCAGCGCGCTATTCGCCGGTCACCGCCGCGCTGACGGTCACCGCCGCCCTGGTGGTGACCGCCCTGGTCGTCATCGGCATCATGGCCGGGCTGAACGCCCGCGACCGCCGGCTTGCCGACGAACGCCGGCGCCGCTCAGCGATGCGGACGAATCTCGCGCTCGTTGCGGTGACGAGCATCCTGCGCAAACAGCCGCTTCTGGGCGTCGCGACGGCTATCGCGGTCGGCGCCCTGCTCGGCCTCGGCCGAGGCCGCAGACGCGGCGACGATCGCTAGGCTTGGAACTGGCAGCATAGCCCTTCGCCCCGCTTGCGGGGTGGAGGTGTCGGCAGGCGGTTGAGGCGGTTCACACAGACTCTAATCAAAGCGGCAGCCGGATCAGCGCCGTGACGCCGGCCGGCAGATATTCGACTTTCACCGAACTGCCAATGATCTTGTCGAGGCTGCGTTCGATCAGGATCGAGCCGAAACCGCGGCGGCGCGGCTCGCGAATGGGAGGTCCGCCCACTTCGGTCCAGGTCAGATGCAGCACGGATTCGCCGTCCTCGACCACGCGGCGCGCGGTCAGAACGATCTTCCCCGACGGCACCGAGAGCGCGCCGTATTTTACGGCATTGGTCGCCAGTTCGTGCAGCACCAGTCCAAGCCCGACCGCCTGGTCGGGACCCAGCAGGATCTCGTCCTTGTGCAGCTCGACCTGCTGCGAATAGTCGCTGACATAGGGCAGCAGCTGTTTCGAAATCAGTTCCGAAAGGTGGATCGTGCCCCATTCGTAATCGGAAAGGAGGCCATGCGCCTCGGAGATCGCCTGGAGCCGGCCGGCAAATGCAGTCATGAATTCGGCGGGGTCGCTCGTCTGGCGAAGCGTTTGGCGGGCGAGCGACTGGAGCATTGCAAGCGTGTTCTTGACCCGGTGGTTCAGCTCCTTCAGCAACAACCTCATGCGGTTCGCCGACGCCTGCTGCTCGGAGACGTCGATCGTCATGCCGAGGAAGCTCAAGGGAGCGCCCTTGCTGTCGCGGTCGTGCACGCGGCCGCGGCCGAGCAGCCACCGCCCGTTCGTGCCTATCCGGAACATGCCGTCATATTCCTCATTGGCAGCCATCGCCTGACGGAGCTTCGAGAACGTCGGGATGCGATCCTCAGGATGAATAGCGGAGAAGATCGCCTTGGCACCCACCGTGCGTTCCGGCGGTAGGCCGAACATGCGCATCATTGCGCCGTTGCCGGAAACCGTGCCGGCGCGAATGTCCCAGAGCCAGCTGCCGACATTAGCCGCGTCGAGCGCCATGGCCAGCCGTTGCTCCTCGCGGGAAAGCGCCGCCTCCTTGAGCGCACGCCGGCGCGCCTCGTCCTTCAGCCTGAACAGCGAGGCGGCGACACCCGCGATACGCTGGAGCTCGCCCTGCTGCTTGACCGAGACCTCGGAACGGGGCACGACATCGAGAACCGCGACAGTTCCGATCGCCTGGCCGTCCAGAACAATCGGCGCGCCCGCATAAAATCGTACGGATGGCGGTCCGGCGACCGCCCGCCGGTGGCGGAATGCCGGATGACGAGAGGCATCGAGCACGAGAAAGGCGCCGCCATCGCCTCCTGCGATCGTATGAACGCAGAAGGACTCCCGAACGTGCGACCGCGTTTCCGCCGTTCCGATTGATGCCTTGAACCATTGCCATTCGCGGTCGACCAGGCTGACGAGAGCGACAGGCGCGTCGAAAAGGCTCGCGGCAAGCCGCGCCAGCCCGTCGAAATCCTCGTCGGGAATCGACATGTCCGGCACGGCAGCCTGAAGGACGCCGAGCCGCTCCGGCGCGTCGAGCACCTGCGCTACCGCTGGAAGCATCGCCTCTGTCTTCTCACGCATCCGGCCTGAACTCCAAACTGGCGCAGGCACCCGAAAACCCGGTTCCACTGAATGTTCCCCAACCGGAGCCGGTCTAAGGATGAAAAACATACAGCAAATTTAAGCAATATGGCGACCACGCTCCGCCGATTGGCCGCGGCGTCGGCGCAATGACCGATTCCACTCCCGCAATCGCCCGCCGCGAGAACGTTAATCCGGCAACGATCTACTGCATGTGTCCTCGAATCGGAACCGATTCAAGGACAAAAACATGCAGCAAAGCAAGGCTACAGCGATCGTTGCGCCTCCGGTAGGCCGCGGGCACCAAAGCATCAGGAAACAAACGCACGCGACGTAATGGGTGCGGAGGTTTCGTCCGGCCCGTAGTCGTTTTCTCCCCTTACCTGGAGAATTTCCTGCAGCCGCTGACGCGCCCTGTTGACGCGGCTCTTGATCGTGCCGAGCGCGCAGCCGCAGATCGTGGCCGCTTCCTCGTAAGAAAAACCCGAGGCCCCCACAAGAATGATCGCTTCGCGTTGGTCGGGCGGCAATTGGTCGAGCGCCCGGCGGAAATCCTGCAGATCCAGCGAGCCGTATTGCTCCGGATGGTGGGCAAGCGTCTCCGTGAAATGGCCGTCGCTGTCCTGTACTTCGCGCCCACGCTTGCGCATCTGGCTGTAAAGCTCGTTGCGCAAGATCGTGAAAAGCCACGCCTTCATATTGGTGCCGATTTCGAAATGGTCCTGCTTGGCCCAGGCCTTCATGATCGTGTCCTGGACGAGATCGTCCGCGCGGTCGTGCCGCCCGATCAGCGACATCGCGAAGGCGCGCAAGCTCGGCAGCGCGGCAAGCATCTCACGCTTGAACTCTTGGTTTTCGGATGACATCCGGCGCTTACTCCTTGCCCTGCATAGCCGATTGCTGTTCCGCAGCTTCCAGCTTTTCAAGCAGATCGAGAAAGCGTGCCGGTATCGCTTCCTCTTGCACCGACTGATAGAGGGCCTTCAGCTTAACCGCAATCTGCGCATTCGGATCGTCGGAGGACGGTTTTTTGCCGATCATCCGCCCTGCCCCTGTAGTATATCTCATTGTTGCAATGTCGCCCTTGAAAGTTCGCCTGCACCATAACGCCGCGAAAAAATGAAATGTTCCGGGGCGGAACCTTTTTTTCGACGAGACGTTTTTGCAACGGTATTTTTTTCGCTATGGATTGAGGGAGTTCCTGCATGACATTGTCCACCCGTATCGCTCCATTTCTTCCCTATCTACGCCGCTACTCCCGCGCTCTGACCGGGTCCCAGACCTCTGGAGACGCCTATGTCGCGGCCGTGCTTGAGGCACTTATCGCGGATACGTCGATCTTTCCGGAAGCAAGCAGCGACAGGGTAGCGTTGTTCCGTCTCTTCACATCCATGTTCGGCTCCTCCTCCGTCCTCGTACCGGAGCCGGTATCGCCCTTTGCCTGGGAACAGCGCGCTTCCGTCAATCTTGCGGCTGTCTCGCCGCTCGCCCGCCAGGCGTTCCTGCTCGTATCGGTCGAAGCGTTCAGCCCACAGGAAGCCGCTGAAGTACTCGATGTGGATGCCGCAAGGCTGACCGCGCTTCTCGACCGCGCATCCCAGGAAATTTCCCGCCAGGTTGCTACCGATATCATGATCATCGAGGACGAGCCGCTGATCGCGATCGACATCGAGCAAATGGTCGAAAGCCTCGGCCATCGTGTGACCGGGATCGCACGCACCAAAGACGAAGCCGTCGCCCTCTACGAGATGACAAAGCCGAACATGGTGCTCGCGGATATTCAGCTCGCCGACGGAAGCTCGGGGATCGACGCGGTCAACGAAATCCTGCAGACGGCTGCCGTTCCGGTGATTTTCATCACTGCCTTCCCCGAGCGTCTCCTGACGGGTGAGCGTCCCGAGCCCACCTTCCTCGTCACCAAGCCTTTCAACCCGGAAATGGTGAAGGCTCTGATCAGCCAGGCGCTGTTCTTCAACGAAACGACGAAAGCCGCGGCCTGAGTCGAGATCAGGCCCCCTCGCCCCAAGGGGACCCATCAGCGCCGCGCCTGCGGCGCGGAAGAGTCTTTCAGCCCAAGGATTTGGGCCGACGGATTCCGGTGACATGCTCCCGAAGCAAAACAGCCAGTGCCGAGGGAAGGGCACTGGCTGAGCTTTCGCAACTCACTGAGGGGGGATGTGAGTTGGCAACCGGCGGTATGCCTCCGACGTCACATTGGGGGCGATGTGCGTCACCGTCCGGTTATCGCCAATAATGCGCGAGTCGAAAAAAGGTTCCGCCGAAAATTCATGCCAAGCCGGACGGCTTCGCCTCTTCGGGCGCCTCACCTCACTCCATCGACTCCAGCTCTTCGCGATGCCGATAGAGCGCGAGAAACCGCCGGTAGTCCCGGTCGTAGACATGACGCAGCGCCGGATCGGGGAGTCGTTCCGTTCCAATCGACGACATCGCAGGTCCGGCGCTGGCGAGGTCCGGGTAGAGCCTGCCGGCGACGGCCGCCGTCATTGCCGTGCCGAGGAGGACGGCATCGGGCGCCTGGGGTGCTATCACCCGGCACCCGCTGACGTCGCAATAGAGCTCCATCAGCAGGGGGTTGCGAACATGCCCGCCGGTCACGTGCAGCGTGTCCAGTTCGTAGCCCGCTTCCTTCATCATCTCCAGGATATGACGAATTCCGAGCGCGATCGCGACGCAAGTGCGCCAATACAGCCGGCACAGCGCATCGAAGGAGGAGTCGAGCGCCAGTCCGCTGATGACGCCGAGCGCATGCGGATCGGCAAGCGGCGAACGATTGCCGTGGAAATCCGGCAGCACGTGAAGACGGTGGGCAAAGTCAGCCCCATGAAGCGCACGCATCTCCTGTATGCGAGCGATTATCGTCGCGTGGGTTTCGGTCGTCGGCGGCAATCCGCCTCCATGCAGCCGCACGATGTGGTCGAGCAGCGCCCCGGTCGCAGACTGGCCTCCCTCGATGAGCCAAAGCCCGGGCAGCACGGCCTCGAAATAGGGCCCCCACATGCCAAAACCCGGCTTCATGTCTTTCGAGAAAGCGACGATGCAGCTCGAGGTTCCGCCGATAAGTGCCAGCTGGCGCTCCAGCTTCGCCGGGTCGTCCGCAAAGCCGCCGAGCACGCCGAGCGCCCCGGCATAGGCATCGATCAGCCCCGGCGCGACCTGGCACTCGGTGTCGAGTCCGAGCTCCTCCGCCGCGCGAGCGGTCAGATGCCCGACGCCGCGCTCCACCGGTTGCGTCTTCTCGGGCAGGCCGCCACGCTCCAGGAGGTCCTCGAGGCCGATCTGCTCCAGGTAATCCTGCTGCCAGCCGCATTCCTCGTGAGCGAGATAGTTCCATTTTGCCGTTAGCGTACAGCGCGAGCGGGCCGTACTTCCGGTCGCCCGCCACGACATGTAGTCCGCGAGATCGAAGAAATACCCGGCCCGCTCCCATTGCTGCGGAAGGTTGCGCTTCAACCACATCAGCTTCGGCATTTCCATCTCGGGCGACATCACGCGCCCCGAATGGTCGAGAACGGGATGCTTGGTCGCCGTACAGAAGTCGGCTTCCGCCAACCCCCTGTGGTCGAGCCAGACGATGGTGTCCCAGCGCGCCTCTCCCTGGCGGTTGACCGAGAGCGGCGCGCCGTCGCGATCGCGCACGACGAGCGAGCAGGTGGCATCGAAACCGATCGCCGCGATGCTCGCCGCCGGCACTGCCGCGTTTTCGCGCGCCGCCCTGACCGCGCCGCAGACGGCAGCCCAGATGTCTTCGGAATCGTGTTCCGCGTGATTTTCCTCCGGACGGTTCATCGCAATCGCCCGATCGGCCCGCGCCAGCAGCCCACCCCGCCGGTCGAAAATGCCGGCGCGGGCGCTGCCGGTTCCGATATCGACCGCCACGACATATTCGCGCATCAATGGATGCCCCCGTCCCGAGAACAATGATGGATTTTCGCCGCGAAGACGGCGCGGCCGAAAAACCGCCCCATCCTGCCGTCCCTATTGCCGGACAAACTGTATCAATTCGGCCATATCGTCAAACAGCACGTCGGGATCGAGCCTGGCGAGCGCCTGCCGGTGACGGTCGTTTCGTGCGTGGCTGCCCCCCGCGAAGGCGAAGACGCGCATGCCCGCGGCCTTTGCCGCTTCGATGCCGGCCGGGCTGTCCTCTATGACGATGCAATCGGACGGGTCGAAACCCATCTGTGCGCTTGCATGCAGAAACAGGTCGGGCGCCGGCTTGCCGCGCGCAACCATGCTGGCGCTGAAGATATTCGGCTCGAACAGATCGATGAGTCCCGTCACCGTCAGCGAAAGGCGGATGCGTTCAGGCTGGCTCGAGGAAGCCACGCAATGGGTGGTTCCCAGCCGTTCCACCGCCTCGCGTATGCCGGCGACCGGCCTCAGCTCCTCGCGGAAACGCGCATAGAGCCGGGTCCGCATGCCCTCGAGAAAGACCTCGTCGGTCGCGAGCCCGTGTTCTTCATGCAGGATCGCCGACATGGTCTTCAAGCTTCGGCCGAGAAAGCGCTCGCTCGCTTCCTCGGCCGTCATCGAAACGCCTGCAGCCGCGAGCGCGTCGACGAGGACCCCGAGCGAAATCGGCTCGCTGTCCACCAATACGCCGTCGCAATCGAAAATCACCAGCCTGGAGGCGTGCCCCGCCATCGTCATTCCTCGAGGTTTCCGTCCAGATAAAGCTGGAGCGTGGCGCGCGTACCTTTTTCCCAAAGCGTGTGCAAGGCATGGGCGAAACGGCGCCGGAAAAGATCGGATTGCGCGACGTCGCCGAAAATGTCGGAAAGCGCGAGGAAAGCCGCCGGATCGTCCTTTGCCGCAAGCGCGGCGGCATGCAGCCGGTCGGCGTTCGCGTCGTTGAAGACGATCTCCTTGCCGCTGTCGGACTTGCCGGCGAAATAGCGGCACCACAGCGCCGAGACCAGCGACAGCCCGACGACGTCCTCGCCGCGGCGCAGGCGGTCGGCCGCCGACGGCAGGATGAATTTTGGCTGCCGGTTGGAGCCGTCCTGCGCCAGCCGCGCGACCGTGTCGCCGATCTTCGGATTGGAGAAACGCGTCTCGATGAGCCTGTAATAGTCCTTCAGGTCGGTATTCGGAACGGGTGGGATCACCGGGATGATCTCGTCATGCTCCAGCTTCGCGAGGAAGGCGCGGATCAGCGGCTCTTCCATCGCCTCATGAACGAAATGGATGTCGAGCAGCGCCGCCGGATAGGCGATCGCCGCATGGCCGCCGTTGAGAATGCGGATTTTCATGTGCTCGTACGGCGCCACATCGGGCACGAATTGCACGCCCACCTCTTCGAGTGCCGGGCGGCCTTGCGGAAAATGGTCCTCCAGCACCCACTGCTTGAACTCCTCGCAGAAAACCGGCCAGGCATCGTCGATGCCGTATTCCGAGGCGACGATCCCGATCTCCCGGGTGCCGGTCGCCGGCGTGATGCGGTCGACCATGCCGTTGGGAAAAGCGACATTAGCATCGATCCAATCCGCAAAGCCTGGATCGGAAAGGCGCGCCAGGCCGGATACAGCAGCGTGGGTGACCTCGCCATTTCCAGGAATATTGTCGCAGGACATGATCGTGAACGGCGGAATACCCTTGGCGCGGCGTTCGGCGAGCCCTGCGAGGATCAGACCGAAGACGGTTTTCGGCTCCGTCGGGCTCTGCGCATCCTCCACGATCGCCGGATGCGCCGGGTTGAAGACGCCGGACGCCGGATCGATGAAATAACCGCCTTCCGTGATCGTCAGCGACACGATGCGAATGAGCGGACTTGCGAGCTGCGCCACGATCGCCGGCGTGTCGCCCGGCTCGAGATAGGCGATCATGGCGCCCGTGACATGCGCGCCCGTGCGGTTGTTGTCCTGCTCGACCACCGTGGTCAGGAAGTCCTGCGCCTCGAGCTTGTCGCGCATGACCTTGTCCGATGGCAGGACACCCGCGCCGATGATCGCCCAATCGCGGTCGCGTCCCAGATTGAAAAGATCGTCGAGATAGACCGCCTGATGCGCGCGGTGGAAATTGCCGACGCCGAAGTGGACAATGCCGGCCCGAAGATCATGGCGACCGTAGTTCGGAACGCCGGCCCGGGCTTTGACTGCATCGAGCGTGGCCAGGGAGAGTTTGGTCGCCATGCTTTCAATCCTTTCGCGCACGAGCCTCAGCTCATCCAGTTGCCGCCGTCGACGTTATAGGTCTGCGCGACGATGTAGTCGCTTTCCGCCGAGGCGAGAAAAATCGCCATGCCGGTCAGGTCCTCTGCGGTGCCCATGCGCCCATAGGGAACGGCCTCCCCGACCAACCGCTTCTTCTCGCCGCGCGGACGGTTTTCGTATTTGGCGAAAAGCGCGTCGACACCGTCCCAGTGCTCGCCGTCAACGACACCGGGAGCAATGGCGTTGACGTTGATGCGGTGCTTGATGAGATCGAGGCCGGCGGACTGGGTGAGGCTGATGACTGCGGCCTTGGTGGCGCAATAGATCGCCACCAGAGCCTCTCCCCGCCGGCCGGCCTGGCTCGCCATGTTGATGATCTTGCCGCCCCTGCCCTGCGCGATCATCTGTCTTGCCGCCGCCTGCAGCGTGAAGAGCGTGCCGGAGACATTGATCGAGAACAGTCTTTCATAGCTCTCGCGGGTGATCTCTACGATCGGCGCGAGGTCGAAGAGCGCCGCATTGTTGACGAGGATGTCGAGCCCGCCCGCATGTTCGACGGTCGCGGCGATCGCGGCGTCGATGGAGTCCTGCCGGGTCACGTCCATTTCGACCGCGTAGGCGGCCGACCCGATCTCGGCCGCCGCCTGCCTCGCACGTTCTATGTTGATGTCCGCGATCGCGACTGTGGCGCCCTCGCGCACGTAGGCCTCCGCGAAAGCGCGGCCGATACCCCGCGCCGATCCGGTGATCAGCGCGCTCTTTCCTTCGAGACGTTTCATCGAATTGCCATTCCCTTTTCATCGAACCTGTGGAGGCGCTCGGGATCCGGCGTCAGATAGACCTGGTCGCCATGGGTGACGGCGAAATCGCCGCCGACGCGTGCCGTCAAAGTGCCGATGCCGTCGGCATTCACGTGCAGGAATGTGTCCGAACCGAGATGTTCGGCCACGCCCACCGTGCCCCGCCACGTGCCCTTGTCCTTGGAAAGCGCGATATGCTCCGGGCGGATGCCGATCGTATGGGCTTGATAGCCCGCGGCCGGCGCGCCGGAGATGAAGTTCATCTTGGGCGAACCGATGAAACCGGCGACGAAGAGATTGTCCGGCCTGCGGTAGAGGTCGAGGGGCGACCCCACCTGCTCGATGCGGCCGCGGTTGAGCACGACGATCTTGTCGGCCATGGTCATGGCCTCCACCTGATCGTGCGTCACGTAGACCATCGTCGTCTTCAGTTGCTGGTGAAGCTGGCTGATCTCCAGACGCATGTTGACCCGCAGCGCGGCGTCGAGGTTCGACAACGGCTCGTCGAAAAGGAAGGCTTCCGGCTGGCGGACGATCGCCCGGCCGATCGCGACGCGCTGGCGCTGGCCGCCGGAAAGCTGGCGGGGCTTGCGGTCAAGATAATCGGTGAGGTTCAGGACGCGCGCCGCGTCCTCGACCTTCCTGTCGATGGTGGCCTTGTCCTCGCCCGCCATCTTCAGCGGAAAGGCGATGTTGGAGCGCACGCTCATATGCGGATAGAGCGCGTAGGACTGGAACACCATCGAAAGACCGCGCTTTGCCGGCGGCAGTTCGGTGGCGTTCCGGCCGTCGATGACGATCTCGCCGTCGCTGACATCCTCCAGTCCGGCGATCAGCCTCAGAAGCGTCGACTTGCCGCAACCCGAGGGGCCGACGAAGACGACGAACTCACCGTCGGTGATATCGAGATCTATCGAAGGGATGACGGCGTGGGCGCCGAAGACCTTCGATACGTTCTTGAGAGTGATGCTTCCCATGGTCTTACCCTTATTTGAACCGCGTCGCCCTTATTTGACTGCGCCGAAAGTGAGGCCGCGTACGAGCTGTTTTTGCGAGAACCAGCCGAGAATGAGGATGGGCGCGATCGCCATCGTCGAGGCCGCCGACAGCTTTGCGTAGAAGAGGCCCTCCGGGCTCGAATAGGAGGCGATGAACGCGGTGAGAGGCGCGGCTTTCGCAGCGCTCAGGTTCAAGGTCCAGAACGCTTCGTTCCAGGCAAGAATGATGTTGAGCAGCAGTGTCGAGGCTATGCCGGGGATCGCCATTGGCGTCAGCACATAGACGATTTCCTTGGAAAGCGATGCGCCGTCCATGCGCGCCGCTTCGAGGATTTCGCCCGGGATCTCCTTGAAGTAGGTGTAGAGCATCCAGATGATGATCGGCAGGTTGATCAGCGTCAGCACGATCACCAGCCCCGTTCGCGTGTCGAGCAGGCCCCAGTTGCGGAATATCAGATACATCGGCACCAGCACGCCGACCGGCGGCATCATCTTGGTGGAAAGCATCCACATCAGCACATCCTTGGTGCGCTTCGTCGGCGAGAACGCCATCGCCCAGGCCGACGGGATCGCAATCAGCAGGCCGAGCAGGGTCGAGCCGAAGGAAACGACCACCGAATTCATGAAGTGTTTCAGATAATTCGACCGGCTCTGCACCTCGGAATAGTTCTCGGTCGTCCAGTCGAAGAAGAGGAAGACCGGCGGCGAGGCGATCGCTTGGGCTTCCGTCTTGAAGCTCGTCAGGAAGGTCCAGAGGATCGGAAAGAAGATCAGGATTCCGATCGTCCAGGCCACGACAGTCGTGATGAGCTTGCGCCCGGTAGAGACACTGCGTGCCATGGTTTCAAGCCTCCAGCGTCTTGCCGATCATGCGCATCAGGAAGAATGCGACGATATTGGCGAGGATGACCGCGATGATTCCGCCCGCCGAGGCGCCGCCGACGTCGAACTGCAGAAGAGCCTGGGCGTAGACGAGGAACGTCAGGTTCGTGCTCTGCGTGCCCGGACCGCCATTGGTGGTGACGAGTATCTCGGCGAAGACCGAAAGCAGGAAGATCGTCTGGATCAGGATGACCACCGTGATCGCACGGGAGAGGTGCGGCACGACGAGGTAGATGAATCGGCTCACGGCGCCTGCGCCGTCCATTTGTGCTGCTTCCTTCTGCTCCTCGTCGAGCGACTGCAGCGCCGTCAGCAGGATGAGCGTGGCGAAAGGCAGCCATTGCCAGGCGACGATCAGGATGATCGAAAGGAGCGGCGCGTTGGCGAGAAAATCGAAGGGTTGCAATCCGAGAAGTTTGGCCAACCAGGCGAACAGCCCGTTCACGGGATTCATGAACATGTTCTTCCAGACCAGCGCCGCCACCGTCGGCATGATGAGGAAGGGCGCGATCACCAGGATGCGCACGATCCCCTGCCCGAACATCGGCTGGTCGAGAAGAAGCGCCAGCCCGATACCGCCGACCACGGTGACGAAGAGCACGCCGAGAACGATGGCGAGCGTGTTGAAGATCGCCTGGAAGAAGGCCGGATCGGTGAGGAAATAGGTGTAGTTCGTAAGCCCTGCGAACTCCTCCATTCCCGGCATCAGCAGATTGTAGCGCAGCAGCGAGAAATAGATCGTCATTGCCAGCGGCACGATCATCCAGGCCAGCAGCAGGAGCACCGAGGGCGCGATCATCAGTCGCGCAGCGGAGCGGGTGTGCAAGGTCGCCATGGCGTCCCCCGTGTGAAGTCGACGCGGTTCTTAAAAACGGCAAGCGCATCGCCATCCGAACGCGCGCGCCCATGAATCGGAAAAGTCAGTGCGGAACGCGGATCGAAGGCGGGTTTGCCCCTTTCCCCGGCCCGCACTGGAGGTCGCCGGAGCGCTCACCGTTTCCAGTAGACGCTCCGGCTCCTTGGGAGCTCACTTGATGTAGCCGGCCTTGGTCATTTCACGGGTCGACAGCTGCTGCGCACTGGCAAGCGCCTGATCCACGCTCATCTGACCGGCCAGCGCCGCCGAGAACACCTGCCCGACCGCCGTGCCGAGACCCTGGAATTCCGGGATTGCCACGAACTGGACGCCGACATAGGGCACCGGCTTCACCGCCGGGTTCTTCGGGTCGGCGGCATTGATCGAGTCCAAGGTCATTTTCGCGAAGGGCGCCGCCTTCTGGTACTCCGGATTCTCATAGAGGGAGGTGCGGGTACCGGGAGGAACATTCGCCCAGCCTTCCTTCTCGGCAACGAGCTTCAGATAATCCTTGCCCGTCGCCCAGGCGATGAACTTCTGCGCCGACTCGGCCTTCTGCGATCCTGCCGGAATTGCGAGGTTCCAGGCCCAGAGCCAGTTGCCGCGCTTGCCGAGGCCGGTGTCGGGAGCGAGCGCGAAACCGACCTTGTCGGCAACGGTCGACTCCTTCGGATTGGTCACGAACGAGGCAGCGACGGTCGCGTCGATCCACATGCCGCACTTGCCGGTCTGGAACAGCGACAGATTCTCGTTGAAGCCGTTGGACGATGCGCCGGGCGGGCCTGCGTCATTCATCAGCTTGACGTAGAAGTCGAGTGCGTTCTTCCATTCCGGCTGATCGAACTGCGGCTTCCAGTTCTCGTCGAACCAGCGCGCGCCGAAGGCGTTTGCCGTGGCCGTCAGGAAGGCCATGTTCTCGCCCCAGCCGGCCTTGCCGCGCAGGCAGATACCGTAGATCTCGTTGCCCTTGTCGGTGATCTTGCGAGCCGCATCGGCGATGAAATCCCAGGTCGGCGCGTCGGGCATGCTGAGCCCGGCCTTCTCGAACAGGTCCTTACGGTACATGACCATCGAGCTCTCGCCGTAGAACGGCGCTGCATAGAGCTTGCCGTCGATGGTCAGGCCGCTGCGGATCGCCGGCAGAAGATCGTCGACGTCGTATTCGGGACCGAGATTGTCGAGCGGCAGGAGCCAGCCCTGCTTCGCCCAGATCGGCACTTCATAGGTGCCGATCGTCATGATGTCGTACTGACCGCCCTTGGTTGCGATGTCGGTCGTGACGCGCTGGCGCAGCACGTTTTCCTCGAGAGTGACCCACTCAAGCTGGATGTCCGGATTCTTCGACGTGAAATCGTCCGTCAGCTTCTGCATCCGGATCATGTCGCCGTTGTTCACGGTGGCAATGGTCAGGGTCTCCGCTTGGGCCAGACCCGCCAGAGCGACTGCCGAGCACGTGCCCAGCAGGAAAGTTCTCAAATTCATCGACTTCCTCCCAGAAGAAATTGAGCATTTGCCTTGCTCGTGAGCAATTACTCACCGATTGAACTGAAATGTCAATCCGCATTTGTCGCTGCGATGCGGCAGAGCGGCTAAGAAGATGTTTTAGCTACGCATTTTTTACGGGGATTTCGGGGGAAGAGCGCCGATGACGCGGTCCCGCGGCCGGCCGCGCGATCTAAGCCCGGAGCAGATAGTCGGCCGTAGCCTCATCGGTGACGAGACCGTTGATGATCCCGCCCTTGAGTGCGGCGCGCAGTGCCTCGTATTTGCGCCTGCCCTTGGCGATGCCGATGACCGACGCGCGGTCGCGCGGCGGCAGCGGAACCGAGGCGACGCGTTCGTTGATGCTGCCGGGCAGGAGCTCGCCTTCGTGGTCGAACATCCAGCCGCAGATCTCGCCGGCAGCGCCCGCTGCCATCAACCGTGCCATTTCATCGCGCGCCAGGAACCCGTCTTCACACAGCGGCGCGTCGGGCCCGAGTTCGCCCACGCCCACGAAGGCAGCGTCGGCCTCGGCGCCGAGTTCCAGGGCGATTTGCACCAGGCTTTGCTTGTGCAGGACTTCCCGCTCTTCCGGGGAGGAGACGAGAACTGGCAAGGGCATGGGAAAATGCCGCGCCTTGATCGTGTCCGCCATGCTGAAGATGACGTTGTAATAGGCTGCCGACCCGTCGAGGCGGATATTGCCGGTGAGCGAAACGATACGGTGCTGCGGGCATTCCATCGATGGCAGCTGGTCGATGGTCGCTTTCAGCGTCCGGCCCGTGCCGATCGCCAGCACCACGGGCTCGGCCGATTTCAGCCAGCGCTCGATTTCCGCCGCCCCGGCCTCGGCGATGCCGACAGTTGTGGATTGGGAACCGGGGTCGCTCGGAACCACGTCGACATGCCTGAGATCGTATTTCTCCTTGAGACGCACCGCCATTTCGAGGCAGGCGGCGATCGGATGGTCCAGGCGCACCTTGATCAGCCGCTCGGCCATGGCGAGCGACACGAGGCGTTGCGCCGATTGCCGGGAAATTCCCATCACCGACGCAATTTCGTCCTGCGTCCGGCCGGCGACATAATAAAGCCAGCCTGCGCGGGCTGCATCGTCCAGCCTGTTGCTGCTTTCCGCCTTGCGTGCCATCGATTGCCTCCCTTCCCAGGCTAAGGGTCTAGATTTGCTGCCACTATTTTCCCTGCGCTGTCAAACGGGAGACGATGCGCGGCCCCTGTGGCGGCCGGCAAGGTCCGGTTTTCCAGGCATTTGCGGCGATCGGGAAGGAAATTTTACCGTTTGATAAAAAAATAAAGCATGTTACCGTTCCCTCATCCTGAGAAAACATTGGGAGCCAAAAATGGGAACGACGCAATCTGGGATTCTCGGCGGGCGCTTGCCGCTTGCCGAGTACGAAGCCAATTTCTCCGACCTTCATCCGCCGCTCGACAGGCACGAGGCGCTGGTCGCCGCGGACCGCTGTTATTTCTGTCATGACGCGCCCTGCATGACCGCCTGTCCCACCTCCATCGACATCCCGCTCTTCATTCGCCAGATCGCGACGGGCAATCCGATCGGCTCGGCGAAGACGATCTTCGACCAGAACATACTGGGCGGCATGTGCGCCCGCGTCTGTCCCACCGAAACGCTCTGCGAAGAGGCCTGCGTACGCAACACGGCCGAGGAGCGGCCGGTCGAGATCGGCCGTCTGCAGCGCTATGCGACCGACATCGCGATGAAGGAAAACAGGCAATTCTACACGCGTGCCGCCCATTCGGGCCGGAGGGTAGCGGTCGTCGGGGCCGGACCCGCGGGGCTTGCCTGTGCGCACCGGCTGGCCGTGAAGGGCCATGACGTGGTGATCTACGACGCGCGCGAAAAATCCGGCGGCCTCAACGAATACGGCATCGCCGCCTATAAGGCGGTCGACGACTTCGCCCAGAGAGAGGTCGAATACGTGCTTTCGGTCGGCGGCATCGAGGTCAGTCATGGCAAAGCGCTCGGCCGCAACTTCTCTCTTGCCGATCTGGCGGAAGAGTTCGACGCCGTGTTTCTCGGCCTCGGTCTTGCCGGCGTCAATGCACTGCGGATCGAAGGCGAGAATGCCGAAGGCGTCGAGGATGCCGTCGATTTCATTGCCGCACTTCGTCAGTCGAAGACGAAAGCCGACATTCCGGTCGGCCGGCGCGTCGTGGTGCTCGGCGGCGGCATGACCGCCATTGACGCGGCCGTCCAGGCGAAGCTGCTCGGCGCTGAAGAAGTCACGATCTGCTATCGGCGCGGCAAGGAGCATATGAATGCCTCGGAATTCGAGCAGGATCTCGCGGCTTCCAAAGGCGTCACCATCCGCCACTGGCTGCAGCCGAAACGCATCGCCGTCAAGGACGGCAGGGTCGCCGGCATCGAACTCGACTACACCACGCTGGAGAACGGCAAGCTGACGGCGACCGGCGAGACGGGTATCATTGCCGCCGACCAGATCTTCAAGGCCATCGGCCAGACCTTCGAGGCTTCCGGACTCGGCGCCCTTCGAATGGAAAGCGGACGCATCGTGGTCGATGCGGAGGGGCGAACCTCGCTGGAAAAGGTCTGGGCCGGCGGTGACTGCGTGCTCGGGGGCGAGGACCTCACCGTCTCCGCCGTCGCGATGGGACGCGACGCCGCCGAATCGATCGACCGGGCTTTCGCCGTGGCTCAGCCGCTGGCGAGCGCCGTTGCTTGACAAGCAGAACAGATCGAGAGGACGAGAACAATGGCTGATCTTCGCAACAATTTTGTCGGCATCAAATCCCCGAACCCGTTCTGGCTCGCCTCGGCGCCGCCGACGGACAAGGCCTACAACGTCGAGCGCGCCTTCAAGGCGGGCTGGGGCGGCGTCGTCTGGAAGACGCTCGGCGAAGAAGGACCCCCGGTGGTCAATGTCAATGGCCCGCGCTACGGCGCGATCTGGGGCGCCGACCGACGGCTGCTTGGCCTGAACAATATCGAGCTCATTACCGACCGCGATCTCTATGTGAACCTGCGCGAGATGAAGCAGGTGAAGATGAACTGGCCGGATCGGGCGCTGATCGCGTCCATCATGGTGCCATGCGAGGAGAACGCCTGGAAGGCGATCCTGCCGCTGGTCGAGGAGACCGGCGCCGATGGCATCGAGCTCAATTTCGGCTGTCCGCATGGCATGTCCGAGCGCGGCATGGGCTCGGCGGTCGGCCAGGTGCCGGAATATATCGAGATGGTGGTGCGCTGGTGCAAGCAATATACGCGCATGCCGGTCATCACCAAGCTGACGCCGAACATTACCGACATCCGCAAGCCCGCCCGCGCTGCCAAGGCCGGCGGTACCGATGCGGTGTCGCTGATCAACACGATCAACTCGATTACCGGGGTCAACCTCGATACCTTCTCGCCGGAGCCCTCGATCGACGGACGCGGCAGCCATGGCGGCTATTGCGGCCCGGCCGTGAAGCCGATCGCGCTCAATATGGTGGCCGAGATCGCGCGTGATCCGGAGACCTACGGCCTGCCGATTTCCGGCATCGGCGGCGTGACCACCTGGAGGGATGCGGCCGAATTCATGGCGCTCGGCGCCGGCAACGTGCAGGTCTGCACTGCGGCAATGACCTATGGCTTCAAGATCGTCCAGGAGATGATCACCGGCCTCTCCGATTGGATGGACGCCAAGGGCCACCGGACGCTCGACGACATCAGCGGACGCGCCGTCCCGAACGTCACCGATTGGCAGTACCTCAACCTCAACTACGTCACCAAGGCGAAGATCGATCAGGACGCCTGCATCAAATGCGGCCGCTGCCACATCGCCTGTGAAGACACGTCGCATCAGGCGATCACGCAATTCGTCAACGGCGTCCGCCATTTCGAGGTGATCGAGGAGGAATGCGTGGGCTGCAACCTGTGCGTCAACGTCTGTCCGGTGGAGAACTGCATCACCATGGAGCCGCTCACTGCCGGCACACTCGACCGGCGCACCGGGAAACCGGTCGACCCGAACTACGCCAACTGGACGACCCATCCGAACAACCCGATGGCCCGCCAGGCCGCCGAGTGAAGGACGTACAAGTCAGACCGAAAGGCCGCCGGCATCGCCGGCGGCCTTTCGCGTTCCTATCGCGTCAAAACTCTATCACCACCTTGCCGAAGGGGCCGCGGTCAAGATGTGCGAGGGCCTCCGGGACCTCGGTGAACTTGTAACGCCTGTCGATGACGGGCTTCAGTCCAAGGCGATCGACGGCCCCGACCAGATCTTCGAGTGCTCTGCGGTGACCAACGCTGATACCCTGCACGACGGGAGACTTCAGGAGAAGCGGCCCAACCGGGCCTGACACCTCGAAGCCCTCGAGCACGCCGATCACCGAGATGCGCCCGTCCGGCGCGACCGCCTTCAGGGACTGGCTCAGCCCGGCGCCGCCGGCGATCTCCAGAATGTGATCGGCGCCGCGGTCCCCGGTCAGCGCATAGACGCGCTCCACCCAGTCCTCCTCCAGGCGATTGATACCGTGATCGGCACCGAGCGCGAAAGCCCGATCGAGCTTTTCGCGGCTGCTCGAGGTTACGATGACCTCGGCTCCGGACGCCTTGGCGATCTGCAATCCGAACAGCGCAACGCCGCCTGTACCCTGCACGACGACACGGTCGCCCGCCCGCAAATGACCCTTCTCGACAAGAGCGAACCAGGCGGTCAGCCCCGCACAGGGCAAGGTGCTCGCCTCCGCCGCGTCGAGGCTCTTCGGCGCTCTGGCGAACCAGCCTTCAGGCAAGGCCAGATACTCCGAGAGGACGCCCGGATGCGCGCCTCCGAGCGTCTCATAGGCAGGCGTTCTGCCGGTGCCGGGCCTTAAGCCGTCAAGCCAACCGGGGGCGAAGGTGGAGATAACGCGGTCGCCCGGCTGGAAACGCGTCACGCTTTTGCCGACGGCTTCGACCACTCCGCTCATATCCGAGGCCGGCACGAAGGGGAAAGCGATATCGAGCCCCATGCCGGTTTCGAGTACCAGCTTGTCGCGATAGTTGAGCGACACAGCAAGCGTGCGTACGAGTATATCGCGCTCGCCGACCTCCGGCACAGGCCGTTCGGCAAGCTTGAGGTTGTGGGGGCCTACCGTCTCCGTGCTCCATTCCTGCATCCATTTCGACATGCTCGTTCCTTTCATTGCTGCGGTAGAGCGAGCATACTGTTGAACATTCTTCTTCAGTTGCGATAAGATTTCCCATCATTGGTTCCTTGGAGGACGCAATTGATGGAGCGCTTCAACGGCATTTCGGTTTTCGTGGAAGTTGCCGATGCCGGCGGCTTTTCCGCCGCCGCCGCCCGGCTTAACCTCTCGCGCTCCGCCGTGGGCAAGACGGTCTCCCGGCTCGAACGACGGCTCGGCGTGCGCCTCTTCCACCGCACCACACGGATGCAGAGCCTTACCGAAGAGGGGCAGCTCTTCTATGAGAGCTGCCAGAGGGCGCTTGGCGAAATCAAAACAGCCGAAGGACTCCTCGAATCCGGGAGGCGGGAAATTCGCGGCCGCCTCCGCATCTCGATGCCGGTCCTCTTCGGCCGCCAATGCGTGGCGCCGCTGCTTCGCGACCTGTTACGGGCGCATCCCCGTCTGGAACTCGATCTTTCCTTCAATGACCGGATCGTCGACCTTCTCGACGAAGGCTTCGACCTGGCCATCCGCAACAGCCCGCTCGGCAACGGCTCCGGCCTGATGATGCGCACGGTGGCGGAACAGCGGATGACCGTCTGCGCCTCTCCTTCCTATCTCGAAGCGCACGGCATGCCGAGAACGGTGGCCGAGCTCGCCGCACATGAAGGTGTCGTCTATGCCCGTGCAGGCGAGCCGCTATCCTGGTCCTTTCCGTCCGACGGCAAGGCGGCGGAAATCGTGCTGCCGCAAACGCGGCTGAGGCTCGATGATCTCGCCGCAATCGCCGATGCGGCTGCCGCCGGCCACGGCCTTGCCTGGCTGCCTTGCTGGCTGGTGCGCGAGCGCGTGCAGAAAGGCGAGCTTGTCCGCGTCCTCACCGACCGGCCCGGGCTGATCTTCAAGGCCCATGCAGTCTGGCCGCGAACGCAACACATGCTGCCGAAACTGCGGGTGGTAATCGACAAACTCGCAGCAGGATTGCCGCGCATCATGGAGTAGGACGTCCGGGTACGCGCACTCCGCGCCGGACCCGAAAAGCGAAACAGTTCGTTTATAAAACATAAGTTGCCGGCATCGGTGATCTGGTTAATAACGAGGACATTGACTCGAGCCTCTTTCGAGGCCGCCAGGCCAGGCAAGCTTGTTTGACGATCCTATCCGCCAGCACGCGCAAGAAGATGCACCTGATTTCAGGCGCTGTGCTCGGCGTTTTTGTGCTTCTCCATTTCTCGAACCATGCGCTCGGCCTCGTGTCGATCGGCGCCATGGAAACGGGCCGGCGGATCTTCACCTCGGTTTGGCAGAGCATTCCCGGAACGGTCCTTCTCTACGGCTCGCTTCTTCTGCATTTCCTGATGGCGCTCGACAGTCTCTACCGGCGGCAAACCTTCAGGATGCCTGTCGGCGAAGCCCTGAAGATCATCTTCGGCCTGAGTCTGCCGTTTCTGCTCGTGCCTCACGTGGTCGCCGCCCGGGTAGAGCCGCTCATTTCAGGTGTTTATCCCGATTACCCCGCAATCCTGCGCACCCTCTGGTCAAGCTCGTTCAACACCTCTCGTCAGTCGATTGCGCTCATCGTCGTGTGGGCTCACGCCTGTCTTGGCGCATGGTTCTGGATGCGCGGGCGCGCGTGGTTTCCAAGGTACGAGACGCTGCTCTATACCGTCGCCCTGCTGGTGCCGATCTTCGCCCTGCTCGGTTTCGTCAACGGCGCCCGTTCGCTTGGGCGAGACTATGCGGAGCATGGAGGCTATGGCGACAGCGCCTATGCCAGCCCGGCACCTCGCGTCGACCCCGCTCTTCTCGACAGTATCAGGCTGGCATTCTATGGCGGCTTTGCAAGCCTGATCGGCGGAACCCTCGTTCTGCGCGCCCTGCCGGCACGGGGCCGTATTCGCATTCGTTATCCGGACGGCCGCGTCGCCGCCGTCAGCTTGGGCTTCAGCGTACTGGAAGCGAGCCGCGCGGCGGGAATCCCGCATGTTTCCGTCTGCGGCGGACGCGGCCGCTGCTCCACCTGTCGCGTGCGGATCACGCAGGGGCTCGAAGGTCAGCCCATGCCGGAAGCCGCAGAACTCGCGACGCTGGCCCGCATCGGCGCTCCGGAAAACGTGCGCCTCGCCTGTCAGTTCCGACCAGTGCACAATGTCAGCGTCGTGCCCATCCTCAACACCGATAGCCTCGGAATCAAGGCGCAGCTTGCCCGGCAGAATGCCGGCGGGCGCGAGCGCCGAGTCGCCGTGCTCTTCTGCGACCTGCGCGATTTCACCCGCATCGCCGAGCACAAGCTGCCCTACGACACGGTCTTTCTGCTCAACCGCTACTTCGAAGTCGTCGGCGAAGCCGTCGAAAGTTCGGGCGGTGTGGTCGACAAGTTCATCGGCGACGGGGCGCTTGCGATCTTCGGGCTGAAGACCCCTCTGCCGGAGGCCTGCCGCCAGGCGCTGTCGGCCGCCGCCCGGCTGTCGCAAGGGATCCGGACCCTCAACCAGACCTTCGAAGGAGAGCTCGACCAGCCACTGAGGCTCGCCATCGGACTGCATGCGGGCCCGGCGATCATCGGCGAAATGGGCTACGGCCAGGCAACCTCGCTCACGGTCGTCGGCGACACGATCAACACCGCAAGCCGGCTGGAAGGCCTCGCCAAGGAGCACGACGTCGAGCTTGCCGTTTCCGCCGAACTGGTCGAGCGCGCCGGCCTCAGCTTCGAAGGCCACAGGCGGCTCGAAATCAGCCTGCGGGGCCGCAAGGCGACGCTGGAAACCTGGATCATCGGTGACGCGGCGCAGCTCTCCCGTTCCCTGCCGGGAGCCGGATAGCCTACTCCCGCACCTGCAGCCCGTCGACGAACAGCCGTTCCAGAAAGCGTGCGGCGTCCTCGAAGCGCCCCTCGCCGGCATTCTCCTGGCCGAGCACGGCGCGCACCTGAACGTCGAAATCGGCATAATGCTGCGTCGTCGACCAGATGGCGAAGATCAGGTGATAAGGGTCGCATTTTGCGATCTTGCCCGCCTTGGCCCAGCTGCGGATGACCTCGGCCTTTTCGTCCACCAGTTGCTTCAGCGGACCCTTGAGCTCGTCCACGATATGCGGAGCGCCCTGCAGGACCTCATTGGCGAACAGGCGGCTTTCGCGCGGGAAATCGCGCGCCATTTCCAGCTTGCGCCGGATATAGCTGCGTATCTCGGCGACCGGGTTGCCTTCGGCATCGAACGCGCGCAAGGGGTCGAGCCACGTGTCGAGAACGCGGTCTATCAGCGCCCGGTGCATCGCCTCCTTGGTGCGGAAATAATAGAGCAGGTTCGGCTTCGACATGCCCGCCACGTCAGCGATCTGGTCGATGGTCGAACCGCGAAAGCCGTTGGCGGAAAACACCTCCAGCGCCGCCTCGAGGATCTGCTCCTCCTTCTCCTCCTGGATGCGCGTGCGCCTCTGGGTCCTGGCCGCTCTCGGAAGTACCATTTCGCCCCCTGTCCATACCCCCAAGCATACGACGTCCGGCGCGATCTGCCCAAAATTCGGACGCGCCGTCTTTTTGAGCAACAGCTCCTGTTTTTTCTTTTTTCGGCTTGAGTGCCGCCACGGAAGTTGTAATGTTTACCAACCGGTCAAATTATCAGTCAGATTGCCGATAAAGGCAACGCCTGATCGAAGGGCATCAAAACAAGGCCCCGATTTGGCCGACGGGAACATGAGGTCTATCCCGGGGAGGGACTGGCCGACAATAGAGGAGAACGCCATGGCAGCACCTGGCGAGAATAGGCGTGTCAATTCCGACCGTCTATGGGATTCGTTGATGGAAATGGCGAAGATCGGCCCCGGCGTAGCCGGCGGCAACAACCGTCAGACCCTGACGGATGCGGACGGCGAAGGCCGCCGGCTTTTCCAGTCCTGGTGCGAAGAGGCGGGGCTCTCCATGGGCGTCGACAAGATGGGCACCATGTTCCTCACCCGACCCGGTACCGATCCCGATGCGCTTCCGGTCCATATCGGCTCGCATCTCGACACGCAGCCGACCGGCGGCAAGTTCGACGGGGTTCTCGGCGTCCTGAGCGGTCTTGAGGCCGTACGCACGATGAACGACCTCGGGATCAAAACGAAGCATCCGATCGTCGTGACCAACTGGACCAACGAGGAAGGCGCGCGCTTCGCTCCCGCGATGCTCGCCTCCGGCGTCTTCGCCGGCGTCCATACGCTCGACTATGCCTATGCCCGCAAGGACCCCGAAGGAAAGAGCTTCGGCGACGAATTGAAGCGTATCGGCTGGCTCGGCGATGAAGAGGTCGGCGCGCGAAAGATGCACGCCTATTTCGAGTACCATATCGAACAGGGCCCGATCCTCGAGGCCGAGAACAAGCAGATCGGCGTCGTCACGCACTGTCAGGGCCTCTGGTGGCTGGAGTTCACGCTGACCGGCAGGGAAGCGCATACCGGCTCGACGCCGATGGACATGCGCGTCAATGCGGGCCTCGCCATGGCGCGCATCCTGGAAATGGTCCAGACCGTCGCGATGGAAAACCAGCCGGGCGCCGTCGGAGGCGTCGGCCAGATGTTCTTTTCGCCCAATTCGCGCAACGTCCTGCCGGGCAAGGTGGTGTTCACCGTCGACATCCGCTCGCCCGACCAGGCCAAGCTTGACGGCATGCGCGCCCGGATCGAAGCCGAAGTACCGAAGATCTGCGAGCGACTCGGCGTCGGCTGTTCCATCGAGGCGGTCGGGCACTTCGATCCCGTCACCTTCGATCCCAAATTGGTCGCGACGGTACGCGGGGCGGCCGAGATGCTCGGCTACAGCCACATGGATCTCGTTTCCGGCGCCGGACACGATGCCTGCTGGGCCGCAAAGGTCGCGCCGACCACGATGATCATGTGCCCATGCGTCGGCGGGCTCAGCCATAACGAGGCGGAGGATATCTCCAAGGAATGGGCCGCCGCCGGTGCGGACGTCCTGTTCCACGCCGTACTCGAGACGGCAGAAATCGTGGAATGAGTTTTGCGGGCGGGACGGTGGTTCCGCCCTCTTTCTACTGCATGTCTCCTTTGATCGCAGCCGACCAATGGACGAAACATGCAGCGAATCGAAGGCTACAGCGTCCTTTGCGCGTCCGAGACGTGCGGCGCTGAGAGGCGGCGCGAGCCGCCGAAAGCACCATCCAGGGGAACGAACCAATGAGCACTGTCATCAAGGGTGGAACCATCGTCACGGCCGACCTGACCTACAAGGCCGATGTAAAGGTCGAAGGCGGCAAGATCGTCGAGATCGGGCCGAACCTCTCCGGCACCGAGACGCTCGATGCCACCGGCTGCTACGTCATGCCGGGTGGCATCGACCCGCATACGCATCTCGAAATGCCCTTCATGGGCACTTACTCGTCGGACGATTTCGAAAGCGGCACCCGCGCGGCGCTTGCCGGCGGCACCACCATGGTCGTCGATTTCGCGCTCCCCTCACCCGGCCAGTCGCTGCTCGAAGCGCTCACCATGTGGGACAACAAGTCCACCCGCGCCAATTGCGACTATTCGTTCCACATGGCGATCACTTGGTGGGGCGAGCAGGTCTTCAACGAGATGGAGACCGTCGTCAAGGACAAGGGCATCAACACATTCAAGCACTTCATGGCCTACAAGGGCGCGCTGATGGTGGACGACGACGAGATGTTTTCCTCGTTCCAGCGCTGTGCGGCGCTCGGCGCACTGCCGCTGGTCCATGCCGAGAACGGCGACGTCGTCGCCCAGCTCCAGGCGAAGCTTCTGGCGGAAGGCAACAACGGCCCGGAGGCCCATGCCTATTCACGGCCGGCAGAGGTCGAAGGCGAGGCCGCCAACCGCGCGATCATGATCGCCGACATGGCCGGCTGTCCCGTCTACATCGTCCATACTTCGTGCGAACAGGCCCATGAAGCGATCCGCCGCGCCCGAGCCAAGGGCATACGCGTTTTCGGCGAGCCTCTGATCCAGCACCTGACGCTCGATGAGAGCGAGTATTTCGACAAGGACTGGGACCACGCCGCCCGCCGGGTGATGTCGCCGCCCTTCCGCAACAAGCTTCACCAGGACAGCCTCTGGGCGGGGCTTGCCTCCGGTTCGCTCCAGGTGGTTGCGACCGACCATTGCGCCTTCACGACCGAACAGAAGCGATTCGGCGTCGGCGACTTCACCAAGATCCCGAACGGCACCGGCGGCCTCGAAGACCGGATGCCGATGCTCTGGACCCATGGCGTGGCGACCGGCCGCATCACCATGAACGAATTCGTGGCGGTGACCTCCACCAACATCGCCAAGATCCTGAACATCTATCCGAAGAAGGGGGCGATCCTCGTCGGCGCCGATGCGGACCTCGTCGTATGGGATCCGAAGCGGTCGAAGACGATCTCGGCGAAGACGCAGCAGTCGGCGATCGATTACAACGTCTTTGAAGGCAAGACGGTCACCGGCCTTCCGCGCTTCACGCTGACGCGCGGCGTGGTTTCGATCGAGGAAGGAACCGTGAAGACCCGGGAAGGTCACGGCGAATTCGTCCGGCGCGATCCCTTCCCGGCGGTCAGCACCGCGCTTTCGACCTGGAAGGAAGTGACGGCGCCGCGAGCGGTCCAGCGCAGCGGCATCCCCGCAAGCGGCGTCTGATCCGAGATGCCGTACCCTTATGTCATTCGGGAAAAAACCGCCGCCGAGCAGTCAAGCGGGCACGAGGCCGTCGAGTTCGGGCAGCAGAACGACGCTCTCGTTTCCGTTCGGATCCGTCCGGGCGATCACCGCCGTGCAAGGGGCGTCCGAGAGGTTCGCCGGCAGGTGCGGCACGCCCGCGGGAATGTAGAGCATGTCTCCGGCCCTAGTGATCACGTGTTCCTCGAGCAGATCGCCGAACCAGGTGTGCGCTTCGCCGCAGAGCACGTAGATCGCCGTTTCATGGTCCTCATGAAGGTGAGCCTTGGCGCGCGCACCGGGCGGCATGGTCACGAGATGCATGCAGATGCCGGTGGAGCCGACCGTTTCCGCGGCAATACCCTCGAAATAGTGGAGCCCCTGCTTGCCGGCAAAGGCATCGCCCGGGCGAACCACGCGGCAGCCAGGATTGGGTGATCGAGACATGACCGTCCTCCAGAATACGCTGAAAAACCAGCAGCAGGCGACCTCGCCGGCAAATCCGCCATTGCATGTTGCCGGTCCGGATAGCAGTCTGACACAGGCAGTCGATAATGAGAATCCGTCCATGACATCCAATCCCGCCTCCGTGGTCTCGGCCCGGAACCTCGGCCTGACGTTCGAGACCAGCGACGGTCCCGTCAATGCGTTGACCGATGTCAACCTCGACGTGACCAAGGGCGACTTCGTCTCCTTCATCGGCCCGTCCGGCTGCGGCAAGACGACGTTTCTGCGCGTCATCGCAGACCTCGAAAAGCCGACCGCCGGCATCATAACCGTCAACGGCATGACGCCGGAGGAAGCCCGCCGGCGGCGCGCCTACGGCTATGTCTTCCAGGCGGCCGCCCTCTATCCCTGGCGCACGATCGAGAAGAACATCGCGCTGCCGCTGGAGATCATGGGTTACTCCAGCGAGGACCGGAAGGCGCGGATCGAGCGAACGCTCGACCTCGTCAACCTGTCGGGTTTCGGCAAGAAATATCCCTGGCAGCTTTCCGGCGGCATGCAGCAGCGCGCGTCGATCGCCCGGGCGCTCGCCTTCGATGCCGATCTCCTGCTGATGGACGAGCCCTTCGGGGCGCTCGACGAAATCGTCCGCGACCATTTGAACGAGCAGCTCCTCAAGCTCTGGGCGCGCACCGACAAGACCATCTGTTTCGTCACGCACTCGATTCCGGAGGCGGTCTACCTTTCGACCAAGATCATCGTCATGAGCCCCCGCCCCGGCCGCGTGACGGACGTCATCGAATCGACGCTTCCGAGGGAACGCCCGCTCGGCATTCGCGAGACGCCGGAATTCCTCGAGATCGCGCATCGGGTGCGCGAGGGCTTGAGAGCGGGGCACAGCTATGACGAGTAGCCGCGCCGCTCAAGTGTGCTGCCGCGATGCGACCTTGGCGGACATGCCGGCATGCGCCGGTATTCTCAATCGCTGGATAGAAACCACACCGTGGATGCCGCGCGTTCATCCGGAGGAGGATGTGCAGCGGCATTACCGGGAAAGCGTCTTTGCAAACGGACCCGTTATTGTGGCCGACTGTCGGGGCGAAATCGCCGGCTTCCTGGCTCTGTCCTCGGATGGCCTCGTCACCGCGCTCTATCTGGATGAACGGCACAGAGGCGTCGGAATCGGAACCACTCTCATCCGCGAAGCCAAGAAACGCGCGAGATCCGAGCTCAAGCTTTGGACATTTGAACACAACAGTGGCGCGCAGCGCTTCTATGAACGTGAGGGCTTCGTGCCGGTGCGCAGAACGGGCGGCGACAACGAGGAGGGTCTGCCGGACATTCTGTACCACTGGCGCGCCGAACCCTGGCGCGAGAGGGAGGCGTGATCATGCGCGAGGAAAGCTTCCTGAAAGACAAACTGCTTCCCATCTCCGCCGTCGTTTGCCTGTTGATCGCCGGCTGGTACGTCGCAGCGGTTTTCCTGAACGCACCTTTCGAACGAGATACCGCCGCCCGCGCCGGCACTGAGATCGGTTTTTCCGAAATCCTCCGCAACACCATGGCCCAGGAACGCCCGGTGCTGCCGGCTCCGCATCAGGTGATCGCCGAAATCTGGGATACCACCGCCAATAAGGCGATCACGTCGAAGCGCAGCCTGGTCTATCATGCCTGGATTACGCTTTCGGCCACCTTGCTCGGCTTCGGCATCGGCACAATGCTTGGCGTGCTGCTGGCCGTCGGTATCGTCCACAACCGCGCAATGGACCGATCGCTCATGCCCTGGGTGATCGCCAGTCAGACCATCCCGATCCTGGCGATCGCGCCGATGATCATCGTCGTGCTCAATGCCATCGGCATTTCCGGCCTGCTTCCGAAGGCGCTGATTTCCACCTATCTTTCGTTTTTCCCGGTGGTCGTGGGCATGGTCAAGGGACTGCGCAGTCCCGAAGCGATCCAGCTCGACCTGATGCACACCTATAACGCCTCGCCCGCTCAGACCTTTTGGAAGCTGCGCTGGCCTTCTTCGATGCCCTATCTCTTCACCTCGCTTAAGGTTGCCGTCGCAATCTCGCTCGTCGGCGCCATCGTCGGCGAACTGCCGACGGGGGCGGTGGCCGGGCTCGGAGCCCGCCTGCTCGCCGGGTCCTATTACGGACAGACCGTGCAGATCTGGGCGGCGTTGTTCATGGCCGCGGCACTCGCCGCGGTTCTCGTCATGATCGTCGGTCTGGCGCATACGGCCGTTCTGAAGCGCATGGGGGCAAAACCATGAACCTTGCCGCTCTCGCCGGCGCCATCCTCTTCTGGCTCGCTGCCTGGGCATTCAACGAATGGCTGGTCCGACAGCGCTTCGCAAGCGATGCCGCGAACAATGCGGCGCGTCTTGCCGTACCACTCCTCTTCGGCATCACCATACTCGTCCTGTGGGAAGGCATCGTCCGCGGCTTCGCCATCCCCTCGGTGCTGCTGCCGGCGCCGTCGATGATCTGGCAGCGCCTGATCAGTTCGCTGCCGACGCTGGCCGCCGATTTCCGGCAGACCTTCCTGAAATCCGTGCTGGTCGGCTACGCGCTCGGCTGCGGCCTCGGCTTCGTCGTCGCCATCCTCATCGACCGCTCGCCCTTTCTGCAGAAAGGGCTGCTGCCGCTCGGCAATTTCGTCTCCGCCCTCCCGGTCATCGGGGTCGCGCCGATCATGGTCATGTGGTTCGGTTTCGACTGGCAGTCGAAAGTGGCGGTCGTCGTGATCATGACTTTCTTCCCGATGCTGGTGAACACAGTTTCGGGCCTTGCGGCTGCCAGCCACATGGAACGCGACCTGATGCGCACCTATGCGGCGTCCTGGTGGCAGACGCTGGTCAAGCTGCGCCTTCCGGCCGCCTGGCCTTTCATTTTCAACGCTCTCAAGATTAACTCCACGCTGGCACTCATCGGTGCGATCGTGGCCGAATTCTTCGGAACGCCCATTGTCGGCATGGGTTTCCGGATCTCCACGGAGGTGGGCCGCATGAATGTCGACATGGTCTGGGCCGAAATCGCCATCGCGGCGGTGGCTGGCTCCGTATTCTACGGGGTTGTCGCGCTCGTCGAGCGCGCCGTCACGTTCTGGCATCCGTCCATCCGCAGTGGACGAGCCTAGGGCGCTTCCAGGAAAATTGTGTAGCGGTTTTCCGTGCGGAAGTATGTAATTTCAAAGTGTTAGAGTGGTTCACTGTTGGATGAAACAGTGAACCGCTCCAGCGGTCAAGTAACGATAAGAGGGAACTGAAATGAACAGGAAACTTGCATCTCTGCTGGCAGCGGGCGTCTTTTCGCTTGCGGCTTTCCATGCCAATGCCGCCGATAAGGTCACGCTGCAGCTGAAGTGGGTGACCCAGGCCCAGTTCGCCGGCTACTACGTGGCCAAAGACAAGGGCTTTTACGAGGAAGAGGGCCTCGACGTCGAGATCAAGCCCGGCGGCCCTGATATCGCACCGGCGCAAGTGATCGCCGGCGGCGGCGCCGATGTCATCGTCGACTGGATGCCTTCCGCTCTTGCGACGCGCGAAAAGGGCGTGCCGCTCGTCAATATCGCCCAGCCGTTCAAATCGTCGGGCATGATGCTCACCTGTCTGAAGGAATCCGGGGTGAAGGGCCCCGAAGACTTCAAGGGCAAGACGCTCGGCGTCTGGTTCTTCGGCAACGAGTATCCATTCCTCTCCTGGATGTCGCATTTGAAGATCCCGACGGATGGCGGACCGGATGGCGTGACCGTGCTGAAGCAGGGGTTCAACGTCGATCCGCTGATCCAGAAGCAGGCCGCCTGCATCTCCACCATGACCTACAACGAATACTGGCAGGTCATCGATGCCGGCATCAAGCCGGAGGATCTGGTCACCTTCAAATACGAGGACCAGGGCGTCGCCACGCTCGAAGACGGGCTCTACGTGCTCGAGGACAAGCTCAAGGATGAAGCCTTCAAGGACAAGATGGTGAAGTTCGTCCGCGCCTCGATGAAGGGCTGGAAATATGCCGAGGAGAATCCGGACGAGGCGGCCGATATCGTGCTCGAAAACGACTCCACTGGCGCACAGACGGAAAAGCACCAGAAACGCATGATGGGCGAAGTCGCCAAGCTGACTGCTGGTTCCAGCGGCGCGCTCGACGAGGCGGATTACGAGCGCACAGTGCAGTCGCTGCTGGCCGGCGGCTCCGACCCGGTCATCTCCAAGGAGCCGGAAGGCGCCTGGACGCATGAGATCACGGACGCGGCGCTCAAGTAGCACGCCGGACAGAGAGCGAGAGCGCGGTCCCTCGGCCGCGCTCTCCCGCCTTGAAGGTCCATGCCAGGTCGCCCGCGTGGTCAAAAGGTCGCAGCATCATCCCGGAAAATGCGCATGGACCGTGCGGCAGCATCCTGAAAGCGCCTTGAAAGCCAACGGCTTAGCATCTCGGCTTGCGATAGGCCCCGATAAAACTCCGCCGTCCCGCTGTAGTTGTTAAGACTACCTTCAGGTTGCATCTGTATTGCGTCCGGAGACGCATAACAGTAGAAATAGTGAGGCACCATTGCTTCGCCGCTCTTGTAAGCATTTGCTCCGGCGACTACATAGGCCGGAACGTTTGACTGGAGGGCAAGCGTATGGAGGAAGCTTTATTTCTTTAGCGTTGCCCATCCGGGAATATTCTTCCCGGCCCGGCGCCTGTGGTTTGAAACCGCAGCCCCGGGCAGCAATTCAAAAGGCTGCAGCGGTCTTAGTGCGTCCGATAAGACGCGGCGCTGCAGGTGAAATAGAGTGATTGCGGCCGGATATTCGCCTTGCGTGGCGTGATCAGGCGTGTTGTTTCAGTTCGGGAAAAACAGGCCAATGGCTAAAAAACTCCTGCCTCTCGTCGGCGCTTGTGCAGCGATGATCATGTCCGTGCTTGTCAGCGCCTCGGCCGAGGAGGCTGCCAAGCCCCAGCAAAAGCAGGCGCCGCCATCCATCGTCGTGACCCAGGCGACAGAGCGTGCGATCACTGACCGCGTCATTGCCACCGGTTCGATCGAGGCGGTGGACGAAATCTACGTCTCTCCGCTGGTGGATGGCCTTGCCATCCGGTCGCTCAATGTCGACGTCGGCGACCGGGTGGAACAAGGCAGCACGCTCGCCGTACTCAATGACGACGCGCTGCTCCTGCAGAAGAGCCAGCTCGAGGCCAATCTCGCAAAGGCCGAAGCGTCGCTTGCCCAGCTGCACGCCCAGCTCGCCGAAGTGACGGCCAATTCCGAGGAGGCGACGCGTGTCGCAAATCGTGCGGTTCAGCTCTCGGAAAACGGTACCGTGTCGACGGCCGAGGCCGACCGCTTGAAAGCGCTTGCCGCGGCGGGCCGCGCTCGCGTCCGCTCGGCCGAGCAGTCGGTGAGCGTCGCAACGGCAGATATCAAGGTGGTGAAGGCCCAGATCGACGACGTCGACCTGCGTCTCGCACGGACCGCCGTGAAGGCGCCGGTCAGCGGCGTCGTCTCGCGAAAGAACGCCAAGATCGGTGCGATCGCCAGCGGCAGCGGCGAGCCGCTGTTCGCGATCATTCGCGACGGCGAAATCGAGATGTGGGCCGATGTCGCCGAATCCGATGTCATCAAGCTTGCCGTGGGGCAGACGGCCACGGTCAAGCTTGCCGGCAGTACCACCACGATCGAAGGGAAGATCCGGTTGATCGCGCCCACTGTCGACCCGCAGACGCGGCTCGGCACGGTGCGTATCAGCCTGACCGACGCATCCAAGGCGCGCGCAGGCATGTATGCCAGCGCAGTGATCGTAGCGGAGCAGAAGGAAACGGTGGTTTTGCCGCAAACGGCCGTTACATCGGAAGACGGCAAGTCCATCGTCCGCAAGGTAGAGGACGGCGTCGTGCGCCTGGTACCTGTCAAAACTGGTATCCAGGACGGACAATTCATCGAAATACTCTCCGGTATCGAACCGGGCGAGCAGGCGGTGGCGAAAGCCGGTGCCTATGTGCGCGATGGCGACCGTATCAATCCGGTCGAGTCCGCCGAACCGGCAACCAACTGACGGGGACATGAGACCATGAACTTCTCCGCCTGGTCCATCCGCAATCCGGTCGCGCCCATCCTGGCGTTCTTCGTGCTCGTCGTGCTGGGATGGCAGTCGTTCAATTCGCTGCCCATCACCCGCTTCCCGAACATCGACGTGCCGATCGTGTCGATCGCCGTCACCCAGAGCGGTGCTGCGCCCGCCGAACTGGAAACCCAGGTCACCAAGGAGATCGAGGACGCGGTCGCCGGCGTCTCCGGCGTCGACCATATCGAGTCGACGATCACCGACGGCATTTCGACGACCGCCGTCATCTTCCGCATGGAAGTCCCGACGACGCAGGCCGTGCAGGACGTCAAGGATGCGATCGACCGCATCCGCAGCGACCTGCCGACCTCGATCGAAGAGCCGATCGTCTCCAAGGTCGACGTGGAAGGCCAGGCGATCCAGACATTTTCAGTCTCGTCTCCCGGCATGACGCTGGAAGAGCTCTCCTGGTTCGTCGACGACACGATCAAGCGCGCGATTCAGGGACAGACCGGCATCGGTCGCGTCGACCGCTACGGCGGCTCCGACCGCGAGGTTCGGGTCGAACTCGATGAGGACCGCCTGAATTCCTTCGGTATCAGCGCCGCCGACGTCAACGCTCAGCTTCGCCGGATGAACATGGACCTCGGTTCCGGCCGCGGTCAGGTCGGCGGCAGCGAACAGGCGATCCGCACATTGGGCGACACGCGCGACGTTGCAGCGCTGGCCGAAACGATGATCTCGCTGCCGAACGGGCGTTTCGTCCGTCTGTCGGAGCTCGGCAAGGTCATCGACACCTATGAAGAGCCGAAGTCGTTCTCCCGTTTCAACGGACAGCCCGGCGTCACTTTCGCCGTGTTCCGTGCCAAAGGGGCGAGCGAAGTGTCGGTCGCGGAAACGGTCGCCGAGACGCTGGATGAGATCCGCGCAAAGCATCCGGACGTATCCATCGAGATGGTGGACGATTCCGTCTACTTCACCTACGGCAACTACGAGGCGGCGATTCATACGCTGATGGAAGGCGCGCTGCTCGCCGTCATCGTCGTGATGCTGTTCCTGCGCAATTGGCGCGCGACGTTGATTTCGGCGGTCGCACTGCCGCTCTCGGCCATCCCCACCTTCTGGGTAATGGAACTGCTCGGCTTCTCGCTGAACCTCGTCAGCTTCCTGGCGATGACGCTCGCGACGGGTATTCTCGTCGATGATGCGATCGTGGAGATCGAGAATATCGAGCGTCACATCCGGATGGGCAAGTCGCCCTACCGCGCAGCGATCGAAGCGGCGGACGAGATCGGCCTTGCGGTGATTGCCACCACCTTCACCATTATTGCCGTCTTCGTGCCCGTATCCTTCATGCCCGGCATTCCGGGGCAGTATTTCATCCAGTTCGGCCTGACGGTCGCCGTTTCGGTGTTCTTCTCGCTCCTCGTCGCCCGCCTGATCACACCGGTGATGGCCGCCTATCTGATGAAGCCCACGGATGTCAGCGGTCATCATGACGACGAAGGCTTCATGATGCGCCAGTACACGCGCGTCGTACGCTTCACCACGAAACGCTGGTATACGCGCTACTCCACGCTGCTTGTGGCAATCCTGCTCTCGGTCGGTTCGGTGGTCGCACTGCTTGTGTTCGTTCCGGGCAGCTTCCTGCCGCCGGAAGACAATTCGCGCGTCAGCCTGTCGATCGAACTGCCGCCGGATGCAATGCTCGCGGACACGGACCGGACGACCACCGAGATCTACAATCGCGTCAAAGACGTCGACGGCGTGGAAAACGTCTTCGTGCTCGGCGGCGCCTCGCCGAAGGGCGACCTCGAATTGCGGCGCGCCGCCGTCACGGTGCTGCTCGACAAGCTCGACCATTCGCTGATCAACAAGGTCGTCAACGACGTGATCGGCCGCACGCCGCTGATCGGCGAGTACCTGCCGAAACTGCCTGCGGCCGGCCGAACCAAACCGCAATCCGAGATCGAGAAGGAAATCTTCGCGCGGCTGCGATCGATTCCCGACGTCCGCGTCACCAAGCTCAATGACCGCGGCGAACGCGATCTGTCGTTCAACCTGCTTTCCAACAACGAGGCGGACCTCGACAAGGCCGTCGCCACCCTGGAAGCAGATCTGCGCCGAGACCCCCTGCTTGCAAATGTGAGCCCCGAGGGTGCACTGCCCCGACCGGAGCTGCAGATCCGGCCGCGCGACGAACAGATGTCGCGTCTGGGCATCACGACGGCGCAGATCTCCGAAGTGATCCGCATCGCCACGATCGGCGACATCGACGCGCAGTTGACGAAGATCGCGCTCGACGGGCGCCTGATCCCGATCCGGGTGCAGCTCAACCGCGATTTCCGCACCGACCTCGCGGCGATCCGCAATCTCAAGGTCCAGACCGCATCCGGGGCTACCGTGCCGCTGTCGAGCGTCGCGGACATCAACTATGCGGAAGGGCCGAGTTCCATCAAACGCTACGACCGCTACCGCGTGGTCAAGCTCGGTGCCGATCTGCCCGCCGGCGTGGCTCTGGACACGGCATCGGCGCGCTTCAAGGAAATCGCCGCCGGCGCCGAACTTCCCGCAACGGTCCAATTCCTCGAAAGCGGCGATGCCGAAGTGCAGGCCGAGATGCAGGAGAGCTTCGGCAACGCCATGCTGCTGGGTCTGATGATGGTGCTGGTCGTCCTCATCCTCCTTTTCAAGGATGTGATCCAGCCCTTCACCATTCTGTTCTCGCTGCCGCTCGCCATCGGCGGCGTTGCTGCGGCCCTGATTCTCACCCAGAACGCGCTGTCGATGCCTGTGCTGATCGGCATCCTGATGCTGATGGGCATCGTTACCAAGAACGCGATCCTGCTCGTCGACTTCGGTATCGAGATGATGCACCACGGCATGGACCGGACGCTCGCGATGATCGAGGCCGGCAGGAAGCGGGCCCGTCCGATCGTCATGACTTCGATCGCCATGTCCGCGGGCATGCTGCCCTCGGCGCTCGGTGTCGGCGAAGGCGGTTCCTTCCGTGCGCCGATGGCAATCGCCGTCATCGGAGGCATTATCGTCTCGACCGTCCTGAGTCTCGTCGTCGTTCCGTCTTTCTTCCTGATCATGGACGACCTGTCGCGTCTCCTAGCCTGGACTTTCGGCCGCTTCATCGGCAAAAAGGACGAGGAGGAGCTGCCGCTCGACCAGGAAACTTTGAGCAAGCTTGCCGCCGAACAGGGCAGCACGATCGAGAGCCTGGAAGAGCGCGTCAAGGCGCTTGAGGAAGAGAAGCGCCGCAAGTCCGACGGCAAGGTCATCAGCCATCCGGCGCTGGCCGCGGAATAGAAGGAGAGTTGCGCGGGCGATAGATCACTCTCACCGCTTCATTGAAACGGTGAAGATGATCTATCTCTTTGTCGCTCTGCACTTGCGGGCAAAACCGCACATACGGGCTGCTCACAGCCCCCCGTGGACCGTCAGGAATTCGACGATCCGCTCTACCCCCTCGCCGCGTTTCATATCCGAAAACACGAAGGGCCTCTCGGCTCGCATCCGCGCCGCATCGCGTTCCATGACTTCGAGGTCGGCGCCGACGTGAGGAGCGAGATCCTTCTTGTTGATCACCAGGAGATCGGACCTGGTGATCCCCGGCCCGCCCTTACGCGGAATTTCCTCGCCCTGGCAGACCGAAATCACATAGATCGTCAGATCGGCGAGATCCGGCGAGAAGGTCGCCGCAAGATTGTCCCCGCCCGACTCGATGAAGACGACGTCCAGGTCGGGAATGCGGCGGCTAAGATCGGCGATTGCCTGAAGATTGATCGAGGCATCCTCGCGGATCGCCGTGTGAGGGCATCCGCCCGTCTCGACCCCGATGATCCGCTCCGAAGGCAGGGCCTGCATACGCACCAGCGCCTCTGCGTCTTCCTTCGTGTAGATGTCGTTCGTGACGACGGCGACCGAATAATTCTCCCGCATCGCCTTGCACAGCTTTTCGGTCAGTGCCGTCTTTCCGGACCCGACCGGGCCCCCGATACCGATGCGCAGAGGACCGTTTTTCGATGGCATTTTCTTTATCCTTTCGAAGTCCGTCCGCTCTTCCGTTAAGTGCGGAACAACCGTGAATGCAAGGTCTCGTGTCTCAACGAGGCAATGTCGGCGATGAACGTCGCGGCGCCAAGATCGTCGAGCGAGGCGCGCGAGGCGCGCGCTGCCACCGCCCCTATCGTCTCCTCCATACGCGCAAGCATGTCGACGCCGTCGCGCTGGCCGGTAACGCCGCAGCGGATAGCCACCGACACGGCGTTCGATATGGTGGCGTGGAGAAAGGCGGCGAGCGCCGCTTCGAGGCCGGTGCTGTGCGCACCGGCAACCGCGCCGACCGCCACCGGATAGGCGGCCCTCCCTCCAGGGAATTCGAGCGACGCGTTCGGCCAGTGGCTGGCGGCAGCCAGGAACGCCTCGCCGAGGAGCATGGTTTCCATATGCCGCTCGCGCGATCCGGCAAGCGCTTCGGCCAGTTCCGATGCCGCAATCAACCGCGCGGCTTCGTCATGTGCACGGTAACTTTCCGCCAGAAGCAGCGCGTCGTTCCAGGTCGTTCCGTGCTCCAGGAGCGTTTCGCACCAGAGCCGCAAGTCGTCGGCACCAGTGACGAGCCCGTCATGAACCGCCTGCTCCAGACCGCCCGAATAGGAAAAGGAGCCGACGGGAAAGGCGGGCGAGAGCCAGGCAACGAGACGCAGGAGCGCCTGCGTATCGGCATGCTCAGCCATGACGGTGGTGATCGCCGTGGCCGTGCTGGTGATAGGCGCCGCGCAGGGGGTGGAAGGGCTCGTTCACCTCGTCGACGGTAGCACCCAGGCCCTCGAGCATCGCTCGAATGACGGGATCGCGCACGATCAGAATCCGGCCCTCCTCGACCGCCGCCGGCAGGTGGCGGTTACCGAGGTGCCACGCAAGCTCTATGAGATGCAGCGCGTTTCGCGCGCGGATGTCGTAGAGCGCCTCTTCCGCCGCCTTCACCTCGATATGGCCGCCGCCTTCGAGCACCAGAAGATCGCCGTCGGCCAGCATCACGGGCTCCTTGAGGTCGACCATCACCACATCGTCGTTTTCGAGGTGCAGAAGCTTCCGGCGCAGATGGCGCTGATCATGCGTCAAGATCACGCGATGCAGCGGCGTCCTCTCGGCCGGACCGGGCGAACGAATTTCGGTCGAGCGATAGGGCACGTCACACCACCTCGATCTTTTCCGGATGCACGATCTCGACGCGGGCGCTCGCCAGCAGGCTCGCCGCCGCCGCCTGAAAGGCCTTCAGATGCGGCTCGGCGAAGTGCGAGTCGATGGCGGCCCTGTCCTTCCAGGTTTCGACGAATACCAGCGCATCGGGGTCGGCCGGCTTGCGATAGAGCTCATAGCTGACGCAGCCCGCCTCGCTTCGGGTCGCGTCGATCAGCGGCTTCGTCAGCGCCACCACCTCGTCGCCCTTGCCCGCATGCGCCGTCAGATATGCGATGATGTAAACCATGGATTTCTGCATTCCCCTCACCCGTGAAACGAGGAAACATGCATGATTCCCGCCCCACATCCGCTTCTCTTGGAAGCCTTCACTGTAGCAAGAAAAAGCCCCGGCACCAGCAAGAAGGCGAAAATCCCGTTGATTTTCAGGAACCTGCTTGCGGCAGCCAGGGCTTCATAGATGTCGGTGAATCGGAATCAGGCGGCGAGTTTCTTCGACTTCAGGGCCGCGAGAATGTTCTGCGGCGCAGACACGCCGTAGGGATCGCTGTCGCAATTGTCGGAGTAGCCTTCCTCTTCGAACCACTGCTCGACAACGCCGTTGTTGATGACCGCGGCGTAACGCCAGGAGCGCATGCCGAAACCGAGATTGTCCTTGGCGACGAGCATGCCCATCTTGCGGGTGAACTCGCCCGAACCGTCCGGAATGAGCTTGACGTTCTCGAGGCCCTGCGACTTGCCCCAGGCGTTCATCACGAAGGCGTCGTTGACGGAGATGCAATAGATCTCGTCAATCCCGAGAGCCCGGAACTCGGAGGTGAGCTTTTCGAAATCCGGCAACTGGTAGGTCGAGCAGGTCGGGGTGAAAGCACCCGGAAGCGAAAACAGCACGACGCGCTTGCCGGCGAAATAGTCGTCCGAGGTAACATCCTGCCAGCGGAACGGATTGGAACCGCCGACGGACTCGTCGCGGACGCGGGTGCGGAAGGTTACAGCGGGAACTTTTCTGCCGAGCATTATCATCTCCTAGAACTGGCTGCCGGCGGCGCAGTCTCGGGAGGAAAGGCGCGCCGGCGGAAAGCGAGTGCACTTTCTAACGAAATTTCCGCTGCAGCGCAGCATCAAAGCGACCATTCCGGGGCAGCCGCATGGCAGCCATGCGGCGGGTGCATGGCTGTCCGACGGAGGTCCATCGTCCGGGAGTTCAGTTACAGAGACTTAGCGAAAAGCTCAGTGTAGTCGGCAACGGGTTCCACATGCCTGTCCGCAGGCCGCTTGCCTGTCCGCAGGCCGCTGCTTCTGAGCGCACTCGCCGTCCACGTATTGCAGCCGAACAGAGCATTGAGCGCGCGCTTCACGCCTGCGGCTCCCAATAAGGAGTCAGAACATGAAATAGCGCTGCGCCATCGGCAGCACCGTTGCCGGCTCGCAGGTCAGGAGTTCGCCGTCGGCGCGGACCTCGTAGGTTTCCGGGTCGACCTCGATATGCGGCGTGAGGCTGTTATGGATCATCGACGCCTTGCCGATGCCGCCGCGGGTATTCTGGACGGCGACGAGTTCCTTGGCGACGCCGAGCCTGCCGGCGAGTCCGGCATCGAGCGAAGCCTGCGACACGAATGTGACGGAGGAATTGGTCCGGCTCTTGCCATAGGCGCCGAACATGGGACGGTAATGGACCGGCTGCGGCGTGGGAATGGAGGCGTTCGGATCGCCCATCGGTGCCGCGGCAATCGTCCCTCCGAGGAGGACCATGTCGGGCTTCACGCCGAAGAAGGCCGGATTCCAGAGGACGAGATCGGCGCGCTTGCCCACCTCGAGCGAGCCGATCTCATGGCTGAGGCCATGGGCGATCGCCGGGTTGATCGTGTATTTGGCGATGTAGCGCTTGACGCGGAAATTGTCGTTGTCGCCGGCCTCCTCCTTGAGCCGCCCGCGCTGGCGCTTCATTTTGTCGGCGGTCTGCCAGGTGCGGATGGCCACCTCGCCGACGCGGCCCATGGCCTGGCTGTCGGAGGAAATGATCGAGAAGGCACCGATGTCGTGGAGGATATCCTCCGCCGCGATCGTCTCCTTGCGAATACGGCTTTCGGCGAAGGCGATGTCTTCCGGAATGGTGGGCGACAGGTGATGGCAGACCATCAGCATGTCGAGATGTTCCGCAAGCGTGTTCACCGTATAGGGCCGCGTCGGATTGGTCGATGACGGAATGACGTTCGGCTGGCCGCAGATCCGGATGATATCCGGAGCATGGCCGCCGCCGGCCCCTTCCGTGTGATAGGCGTGGATCGTCCGGCCTTTGATCGCGGCGATCGTATCCTCGACGAAGCCGCTTTCGTTGAGCGTGTCGGTATGGATCATCACCTGCACGTCGTATTCGTCGGCTACGGAGAGGCAGCAATCGATAGCGGCGGGCGTCGTGCCCCAGTCCTCGTGCAGCTTCAGTGAGGTGGCGCCGCCCAGCACCATCTCCACGAGCGCTCCGGGCAGAGACGCATTGCCCTTGCCTGCGAAGGCGAGATTCATGGGGAATGCATCGGCCGCTTCGATCATGCGGGCAATGTGCCAGGGTCCGGGCGTGCAGGTCGTGGCGAGCGTCCCGTGTGCCGGTCCCGTGCCGCCGCCGAGCATACAGGTCAGACCGCTCATCAGCGCCTCTTCGATCTGCTGCGGGCAGATAAAATGAATATGGCTGTCCATGCCGCCGGCGGTGACGATCTTGCCCTCGCCGGCAATAACCTCCGTGCCCGGGCCGACGATGATGGTGACGCCCGGCTGCATGTCCGGATTGCCGGCCTTGCCTATTGCCGATATCCGCCCGTCCTTCAGCCCGATATCCGCCTTTACGATCCCCCAATGATCGACGATCAACGCATTGGTGATCACCGTGTCGACCGCGCCGCCTTCGCGCGTCACCTGGCTTTGGCCCATGCCGTCGCGGATGACCTTGCCGCCCCCGAATTTCACTTCCTCGCCGTGGGTGGTGAAATCCTTCTCGACCTCGACGAAGAGTTCGGTGTCGGCGAGCCGCACCTTGTCGCCCACGGTCGGACCGAACATGTTGGCATAGGCGGCGCGCGACATTTTGTAGGACATGGCTCAGGCTCCCTGGGGCAAATCTGTAGAGGCAAATGAATGAAGACGGCGAAGCCGCCCTTGCGCTGCGAGCGCATCGACATAGCGGCGCTCGGCGGCAAACGGGTGCCACTCCCAGCCGATATGGCCGAAGCCGGCAAGCACGACATCGTCGCCGGCTGCGGCAAGGCTCGACACGACGTCGGCGATCACCACCAGACCGCTGGACGGCGCGACATAGGAGGACGGTTCGAAAAGGGCGAGGTCGCGCTCGAGCCGGTCCTGCGTCTCGGCCGCAATGACCCGGTGCTTGCGTGCCGTAGCGCGCGCGAAGCTCTCGAAGCCGGCGGTATAGTCGTCGCAGAAGTCGTCCAGATCAGGATGCGTCCTGGCAAGTGCCGCCCGCATCGCAGCGAACCTGGATCCGGCACGGACGCTCCATATCTCGCGGGCCTGCCGGACCGCCGCACTCGTCTTCCAGCGCCCCCCGCCGAGCATCGACAGTGCCGGGCGGCCGGTGTTGCAGACGGCAACGATATCGGTCTTGCTGCCGCCTTTCCCGACCGAGCGGCAATCGTTGAAACGAATCACCAGATCGGCTGCGTCGATCGTCGCGGCAGCGCCCTCGGGCACGTCACCATTGCCAACGATCATGATGACGCGGCCCTTTTGCAACGATCAATTCTCCTGAGAGTCAACGAGCTTCTTGAGTTCGGCCGTGCGCTTGCGTGTCAGCTCTGCGAGGCAGCCGGAGACCAGCATGGGCTCCATAGAGCCGCCCCTCGCCTCGAACCCGGCGAGCTCGCATTGGCCGTCGCGGTAGCCGATCCAGGCCCGCTGGGCCTTTTTCAGTGCCGCGAGCGCTCCGACATAAGCGGCATCGATGCCGCCAAGCTCCTTGTCGGCCGCCTGCATGGCCGCGACCGCAAGGCGGTAGGTCCTGTTCAACTCCTCATCCGCCGACCGGTAGTCCCGATCAGCGCAGATGTTGAGATCCATCTGGGTTACCGCCTTCCGGCAATCCGGTTCAGGCTGTTGTGCAACGGCGGAGCCTGTGCAGCACAACAACAGGCCCAGGGCAGGAGCGGCAGCTCTCATAATTTCCCCATGACCTGCTGGCGAAAGCCGAAAACTTCGCGTTTCCCAGAAAGCGGGATGAGCGTCACCTGTCGTGTCTGTCCCGGCTCGAAGCGGACGGCCGTACCGGCTGGAATGTCGAGCCGCCTGCCGCGCGCGGCATCGCGATCGAAGACCAGGCCCGGGTTGGTCTCGGCGAAGTGGTAGTGGCTGCCGACCTGTACCGGCCGGTCGCCGGAGTTGGCAACCTCGATGCTGACGGTTTCGAGGCCTGCGTTCAGCTCGATTTCACCGGCGGCGGCAATAATCTCACCTGGTATCATGATCGTCCCCTCAAGCGGCTCGGTCCGGCGCGCAGCCTTCCGGCTTCAGGACGCGCTCGTTCGATGCCGGATATTTCTTCAGCATTGCTGCAGGCCGCACCGGGCGGCGGACCAGTTCACCGCCGCAATTCGGGCACATCCCGCCAAGTCGCGTTTCGACGCAGTCGATGCAGAAGGTGCACTCGAATGTGCAGATCATCGCATCGCGGCATTGGGGCGGCAGGTCTTTATCACAGCACTCGCAGTTCGGACGCAGGCTCAGCATATGGCGGGCTCCTAAGGCAATTCCGGGAAACTGTGTACGGATTCTCCGTCCGGAAGTGCGTCGCTTCGAAGAGTTGGATCGTTTCGTCGACTCAGCGAAACCGCGCAACGATCTAGCGAATGGGGTCGTGGACGGTGACGAGCTTCGTCCCGTCCGGAAAAGTCGCCTCGATCTGGATGTCGTGGATCATCTCCGCAATACCCTCCATCACCTGGTCACGCGTGAGAACATGGGCGCCGGCCTCCATCAGCTCGGCGACGGAACGGCCGTCCCGCGCGCCTTCGACGACGAAATCCGTGATGAGGGCGATCGCCTCGGGATGATTGAGCTTCACGCCCCGCTCGAGCCGCCGGCGCGCGACAATCGCCGCCATGGAAATCAACAGCTTGTCTTTTTCGCGCGGGGTGAGATTCATGCGTCGCCGTCCAGATTGATTGCGGGGTCAGAGAGTCCAGACTTTCGGCACAGAAGCATTTTTACGCAAGTGCGAAATGAGCGGGAACAGGATTTTTCTGAGCGCGAACCCATCGGCGGCAGCGACGCGGGCGACGATCTTGTCCCGGCCGCCAACGCCGAAGTGGCTGACGCCGGAGAGAGCATGTTCCGTGAGCGCCATGCGCAGTTTGGAAAGCTGCGCCTCGCAATCCGGTCCGGCATAGACGACGGTCGCGAAGGCGGCAGCGCCGTCGAGCACCGCTCGCCGAGACGCAAGCGCCGCGATGTCGCCGGCCAGCGCGAGATTTTCTGCGTGGATCAGTTTGCCGCCGCTTCGAATTCGCCAATGGTCGCGGAACAGGCCGGCGCGCACCTCCTCGCCCATGGCCTTGCGGCCGATCAGAACTGCCTCCACCGCGAGGAAGGATGCATCGACGGCAAGGTCGACTTCGAGGCTTCGCGACATGGCGGACCGATCGAAAAGAATTGTCTCCTGCGGCAGCCAGTCGACGTGGCCGCCGGCAGCCACCGATATTCGCGTCGCAGTCTCGGCCGTGCCCGCGCTTGCCTTATAGACCTTCTCGCAGGCCTGCGTCGTCAGTGTGAGTTTCGTGCTTTCGCCCGCCTCGAATTCCCAGGCAAGGCGGTCACCGCCCGTCACGCCGCCCGACGAATTGATAAGCACGGCCTCCATCGAAGCATCGAAGGTCCTCGGCAGGCGGATTTTGGCGCAGCCTTCCTGGTAGAGCTCGGCGATGCGCGTGCGTCCACCTTCAGCCTTGGCGACGAGCCGCCCCTTTCCCCATGCCCGCTGAGGGGCAATTAACGGTGCCATTTCCATGGACGTTCGCCGAATTTCCCTGACGGCGTGTTCGCACGCCGCGTCATCTTCCCTATCCGGTCACCGTCCGGAACCGGACGGGAAAAGTCAATGCGTTGTTTCACAAGAGCAATCGAGGGCCTGAATCTGCCGGGGGATGTAGCGGCTCGGAGACGGTCGGCAGCACCGCATCGAAATTGCACAGCGCATCTGCAAGCGCGTTCGCATCGAGCGGCCTGTCCTCCCGGTTGAGAACGGTGCCGAACCTTTCGGCCAGACCTGCTCCACCGGCCGCGGCCAGCGGCGGGTCGTAAGAATGCGCCGCTTGGCGTCATCATGTGTCTCCCGGAATCCTTCCGGATAGCGCTTGAAGTCGAGCCGATGGGGAGCCGGTCGGATGCAAGAAGGGCACCCGACGGTGCCCTTCTTGGCTGCTTTGGCTGCAGCGATCTCTGTGGCTCAGGACCTTGCGAAGTCGAGCAAGTCCTTGTTGAGCTGGTCCTTGTGGGTGTCCGTGATACCATGCGGAGCACCGGGATAGACCTTCAGCTCGGCCTGGGGGATCAGCTTCTTGGAGGCACGCGCGGCAGCATCGATCGGCACGACCTGGTCATCGTCACCGTGGATGATGAGCGTCGGCACGTCGAATTTCCTCAAGTCATCCGTGAAATCCGTCTGCGAGAAGGCGACGATGGAGTCATAGGTGTTCTTGTGGCCCGCCGTCATACCCTGCAGCCAGAAACTGTCGATCATGCCCTGCGAGGGTGTCGCGCCGGGCCGGTTGAAACCGAAGAACGGGCCCGAAGCGATGTCCTTGTAAAGCTGCGAGCGGTCGGCGAGGCTGGCGGCCTGCAGGCCATCGAACACCTCCTTCGGCAGTCCCCCGGGGTTGCTGTCGCTCTTGACCATCAAGGGCGGCACTGCCGAGATTAGTCCTGCCTTGGCGACGCGGCTCGTGCCGTGGCGTCCGATATAGCGGGCGATTTCGCCGCCCCCGGTCGAAAAGCCCGCCAGGAAGATATCCTTGAGGTCCAGCGTTTCGATCAGATCCGCGAGATCGTCGGCATAATGGTCCATGTCGTTGCCGTCCCAGGGCTGGCTCGAGCGGCCGTGGCCGCGGCGATCATGGGTGACGACCCGAAAGCCGTTATTGGCGAGGTGAAAGGCCTGCGCCTCCCAGCTATCCGACGAGAGCGGCCAGCCATGACTGAGGATGACCACCGGCCCTTCCTTCGGGCCCCAGTCCTTGTAGTAGATCTCGACGCCGTCCCGCGTAATGATCCTGCTGCCGCCCGGCCTCGGGCTCGCTGCAGCAGCGGATACTTCGGTACCGGTGGCTGCTGCGGCCGGGCTGATGGCCGAGAAAGCGGCAGCGGCACTGGCGGCAGCGATCGCACCGGCCAGCATTTCTCTGCGGGAGACGTCGTTCGCGATTGTCTTTGCTTTAGCCTTGGGCATTGGAAATGCTCCGTTTCGTTGAAAACCGAATGAAACTCACGATCCACTGCGCTCGCATGATTTCTATATGACGCGATTAGATCGCGCACGATATTTATCGCGATATTCATCGGCTGTCAATGCCTTGCGATTATATCGCGAGCGATTTATTTTATAGGGAACGACAACCGGGACCGAAGCCATGGCGAAGGCAGACCTCTCCTCCTCCGAGGAACTCTTGAAGCTCGACAACTTCCTGTGCTTTGCGATCTATTCCGCAAACCACGCCTTCACGCGTGTCTACAAGCCGCTCCTCGACGAGCTCGACCTGACCTATCCGCAATACCTCGTGATGGTGGCTCTTTGGGAAAAGGACGACCAGACCGTCGGCAGTCTGGGCGAGAAGCTCTTCCTCGAGTCAAGCACCCTCACCCCCATGCTGAAGCGGCTGGAAGCCATGGGCTACGTTTTGCGAACCCGCGATAAGGCCGATGAGCGGCAAGTGCGCGTGCAACTGACCGCGACAGGGCGAGCCCTGAGGGAAAAAGCAGGCCGCGTTCCGATCGGCATTGCCGATGCGACGGGTATGGAGCCGGCAGAGGTCGCCCGGCTGAAACAGGAGATCGCGGCTCTCCGGGCGTCGCTGCTGCGATAGAGTGCATTATCGACAAAAGGCGTCGGCTCTCGAATGGACTCGCCGATTCCAAACAGCAGAAGGCCCGGCGCTTGCGCCGGGCCTTCCAGAGTGCCTGTGAAAAGAACTATTCGTTCTGGAAGTAGCTGAACTTGCCGTCGTCGCCCTTTTTCCAGGTGTACATGACGTAGTCCGGGCGGGTGATATCGCCTTTTTCGTCAAAGCCGAGCTCGCCGATTGCCGTCTTGAACGGCCCCTTGGCCTTGATGGCTTCGGCGACCGCCTGCGGGTCGGAATTTCCGGCAGCCTTGGCGCCTTCTGCGATCACCTGAAGGGCCGCATAAGCATAGAGCGTGTAGGCTTCGGGCTCGAAGCCGGAGGCACGGAACTTCTCGACGAGGTCCTTGGCGGCCGGGCTCTTGCGCGGGTCCGGCGCGAAGGTCATCAGCGTCCCGTCGACTGCGTCGCCCGCGATCGAGGCCAGCTCATTCGAGACGATGCCGTCGCCCGACATCATCGTCGCCTTCAAACCCTGGTCCTTCATCTGACGCATGATCAGGCCGGCTTCCGTGTGCAGACCGCCGTAATAGACGATCGAAACGCCAGCCTGCTTCATCTTGGCGATAAGTGCGGAGAAGTCCTTGTCGCCGGTGTTGATGCCTTCATAAAGAGCCTCGGTGGCCCCGGCTTCGTTCATCGCCTTCTTGGTCTCGTCGGCAAGGCCCTGGCCATAGGGTGTCTTGTCGTGAATGACAGCGACTTTCGCGTCTTTGAAGTTGGCGGCGATATAGGCGCCCGCAACGGCACCCTGCTGGTCGTCGCGGCCGCAGGTGCGGAAGGTGTTCCAAAGGCCCCGTTCGGTGAACTGCGGGTTGGTCGAGGCCGGAGTGACCTGCAGGATGCCGTTTTCGGCATAGATTTCCGATGCGGGAATCGAAACGCCCGAGTTGAAGTGACCGACAACGAACTTCACGCCGTCGGCGACGAACTTCTGGGCGACGGAAACACCCTGCTTGGGATCCGAAACGTCGTCGCCAAGTACGACCCTGATCTGTTCCCCATTGATGCCGCCTGCAGCATTGATGTCCTCGGCTGCCTGTTCTGCACCTTTCTGGAGCTGCGCGCCGAATGCGGCGTTCGGACCAGTCAAGGGGCCACCGACGCCGACCAGGATGTCAGCCCATGCAGTACCGCTGAAGGCAAGCATTGCTGTCAGCGCAACGGCCGACAGAAGAGACTTTCTCATCTTGTTACTCCCAATTATTCGAGCGGGTCTCGTTTCATAAGCCTGCGCAATGCCCACTATAATTGCGCCGGTGTTATTTCGCACCGGCCGCGGGGACCGGCACGCGCTGTTCCCTTATTTTGCCCTCCAGGAGAAAGGCGAGGTTTTTTCATAAAGCCAATAGTACATGCTGGCCATTTGCTTGGTCCGATAGTAGCGGAAACCGGCTGTAGCAAACAACAAAAGCACGAGCGTGTCCACGATATAGTATTGCAGGGTGAACATCGTTCCGTTGAAGAGCGCATGATGGATGAAGCGAATGGCCCAGCCCAGCAGCGCGACATAAAGCACAAGCCGCGGGACGCCACCCCAGCTTTCCGCGACGCTCTTGCCGGTCCGCCACGCGGTCCAGCCGCCGAGAACACAGGTGATGAACAAAAACTGCCAGACTGACACTTCTTCGTAGAGAATTCCCTGCATCTCACTCAACTCCAGACGCGGCGGATCAATGGCGGCCGCCTTCGAGGTAGGCCGCGCGGACCTCCGGATTGGCCAGGAGGTCCTTGCCCGACCCGCTCATCGTCACACGGCCGTTGACCATTACATAGCCTCGATCGGAGAGCTTGAGCGCTCCGAAGGCATTCTGTTCGACGAGGAACACGGTGAGGCCCTCGTTCTTATTGAGCACCTTGATCGCTTCGAAGATGCCTTTGACGATCAGCGGCGCCAGCCCGAGCGACGGCTCGTCGAGCAGCAGCAGCTTCGGACGGGCCATCAGCGCACGGCCGATCGACAACATCTGCTGCTCGCCCCCCGAAAGCGTGCCCCCGCGCTGCGCCTGCCGCTCTTTGAGCCGCGGAAAAAGCGCGAAAACCTTTTCCACGTCCTCCTTGAAGTGCTTCAGATTGTCGAGGCTCGCGCCCATCTGGAGGTTTTCGAGGACGGTCATTCGCGGGAAAATCCGACGCCCCTCGGGCGACTGGGCGATCCTGAGGCGCGCGATCTCATGGGTCGGCAGGCGCGTTATGTCCTGGCCGTCGAAATGGACCGAGCCGGTGCGCGCCTGCGGGCTGCCGCAGATGGTCATCATGAGCGTCGATTTCCCGGCGCCGTTGGCGCCGATCAGCGCGACTATCTCCCCGCGATGGACCTCCATGTCGACGCCGTTCAGCGCCCGGATATTGCCGTAATAGGTCTCGACGCTTCTTACATGCAGCAGGGGCGCAGTCATTGTCTGGCCCCCCCATGCTCGCCTTCGATTTCCTCGATCTCTTCGATCACCTCTTCAACCTCTTCATCCTCGACACCCAGATAGGCCGCGATGACCTTCGGATCGTTTTTCACGAAATCCGGGTTGCCGTCGGAAATCTTCTGACCGTATTCGAGCACCACGACGTGATCGGATATTTCCATGACGACGGACATGTCGTGCTCGATCAACAGGATCGACGTGCCGGTATCGCGGCGAATCTCCTGCAGCAATTCGTTGAGGGCGAGCGACTCGCGCGGGTTGAGGCCCGCCGCGGGCTCGTCCAGGCAGAGAAGCTCCGGTCCGGTGCACATGGCCCGGGCGATCTCGAGACGCCGCTGAGCACCATAGGGAAGGTCCCCGGCCGGATCGTCGGCCCGCTCGATCAGCGATGCCTTGTCGAGCCAGTGCCTGGCGAGTTCGATGGATTCCCTGGATGCCTCCCGATAGGCCGGGAAACCTAGCAGGCCGAGGATGGTATAGCCGGACGCCCGCATCAGCTTGTTGTGCTGCGCGACCAGCAGGTTTTCGAGAACCGTCAGACCCGAGAACATGCGGATGTTCTGGAAGGTTCGCGCCACTTTGGCCTTTTTCGTGATCTCGAAATCCGGCAGGCGTTCCAGAAGGAATTCGTTGCCCGACTTCTGCCGCATGGTGATCATGCCCATCGTCGGCTTGTAGAAGCCGGTGATGCAGTTGAAGACGGTGGTCTTCCCCGCTCCGTTCGGACCGATCAGCGCCGTGATCTCACCGCGCTCCGCCTCGAAGGAGAAGTCGTTGATGGCCATGAGACCGCCGAAGCGCATCGACAGGTGGTCGACCTTGAGGATGGGGTCTTTTGTCATTGTGTCGGTTCCGAACGCCATCAGCCGTGCCCTTCTTTGGTGAAGCTGCCGGAGACTGCCCTGCGTTCGCGCAGAAAGGCGGTCGGCTCGCGTGATCCGACGAAGCCGCGCGGCTTCCATACCATGACGGTGACCATGGCGAGGCCGAAGATCAGCATGCGATAGAGTTCCGGCGTGAAGGTCGGTCCGAAGATCATCTTGAGGAAGGTCAGTTCACGCAGAATTTCCGTGCCGCCGATCATGACGACGGCGGCAATGGCGATACCCGTCAGCGAGCCCATGCCGCCGAGAACCACGATGGCGAGAATAACGGCGGATTCCAGGAAGATGAAGGATTCCGGCGAGACGAAGCCCTGACGCACGGCGAAGAACGAACCGGCAAAGCCGCCGAACATCGCACCCGTCGCAAATGCCGTCAGCTTGGTCGTGACGGTGTTGATGCCGAGGGAACGGCAGGCGATCTCGTCCTCCCGCAACGCCTCCCAGGCGCGGCCGACCGGCATCCGGCGTAGCCGGATCGTGACGAAGGCGGTCAGCAGGGCGAGACCGAGGATCAGATAGAACAGGAAGATCTTGTAATAGGCCGACGACATCGGCAGGCCCATCATGGCCGCGAAACCGTCCTTCGTGGCATCGAACTTGATGCCGAAGAGCGTCGCCTTGGCGATGCCGGAGACGCCGAACGTACCCTTGGTGACCTCGGTCCAGTTGATCAGCACGAGGCGGATGATCTCGCCGAAAGCAAGCGTCACGATCGCAAGATAATCGCCCCTGAGGCGCAGCACCGGGAAGCCGAGGACGACGCCCCAGCAGGCGGCGAGAAGGCCGGCAACCGGCAGCAGCACCCAGAAGGACAAGCCGAAATAGCTGGAGAGCAACGCGTAGGAGTAGGCGCCGACGGCATAGAAGGCCACATAGCCGAGATCAAGCAGCCCGGCGAGGCCGACGACGATGTTCAGACCCCATGCGAGCATCACGTAGATCAGGATCTGAATGCCGAAATTGTCGACCCACTTCAGCGATCCCTGGACCCCGACGAGCGCAACGATCACCGGTGGGTATATCAGCAGCAGGACGACCGCGATCTTCGCCCAGTTGCGGCCGAAGAAGGTCTCCTCCTTCACCACATCGGCCGCGGTCGCCTTCGCCGCCTTGCGCTGAGCAAGCCGCGGCTGGACATAGGCGACCATGAGGAAGCGGCCGGTCATGGCCACGGCCACGAAAATCGCGAGCAGTCCCCAGCGCTGCGTGAGAATAAGTTCGTTGCGGATGTTCTGGTCGGTCTTGAGGCCGACGAAAAGCACGAACATTCCGAGCGTGATGAGACCCGCAAAGACAGCCTCGCGGAGCGCCCGCGCCGTCAGCTCGCTGCCGGCGCTTGCGGTAGTGGATGCGATATTTGCCATGGAATTATACCTTCTCGACTTCCGGTCGTCCGAGAATACCCGACGGCTTGAAGATCAGGACAATCGCGAGAATCGAGAAGGTCGCGACATCCTTGTAGTCGATGGTGAAATAGGCGGACCACAGCGACTCGATGAGACCTATCAGCAGGCCGCCGAGCACGGCGCCGGGCAGCGAGCCTATCCCACCGAGAACGGCGGCGGTAAACGCCTTGACCCCCGGAGCGAAACCGTCGGTGAACACGACCACGCCATAATACATAAGGTACAGCGTCCCGGCGACGGCGGCGAGTGCGGCACCCATGATGAAGGTGACCGAAATCGTGCGGTCGACATCGACGCCGAGCAATGCCGCCATCTTGCGGTCCTGCTCGGTGGCACGCTGAGCGCGCCCGAGCGGGGTTCGGTTGACGACATACCAGAAGACCGACAGCAGGATTGCCGTGATGACGACGATGATGATCTGCTTCAGCGAGACTGCTATGCCGAACAGATCATAGACCGAGGAGACCAGCGGCGGGATCGGCTTGTTTCGCGGACCCTGCGTAACCTGGATGAAGTTCGACAGAACGATCGACATGCCGATCGCCGTGATCAGCGGCGCCAGACGGAAGGAACCGCGAAGCGGGCGATAGGCCACGCGCTCGATGGTCCAGTTCCAAAGCGCAGCCGTCAGCATACCGACGACCATCATAATCAAAAGCGCCAGTACAACTGGTACGCCGGCGATGAATGTTGTGAGAATCAAGAAGACAATCAATGCGGCAAAGCCGCCAAGCATGAAAATGTCGCCATGGGCGAAGTTGATCATGCCGATGATGCCGTAGACCATGGTATAACCGATCGCGATCATACCGTAAATAGACCCAAGCGTCAGCCCGTTGACGAGCTGCTGGACGAAATACTCCATCAATCTTCCCCTGGACCGGATCCTGACGGTCCGATCTCTTGTTTTTTAATACTCGTTTTCGAGCATGCACTAAGCCCGATTTCATACCGCTTTCAAATGAAAATGAAAGCTAAAAAATGCGACATCGCCAAATTGTTTCGCGAAAAAATCGATTTGATGCTTTCGGAGCCTGAAAAATGAAAAATTCATCAGCGTTCGCTCGCGAAATAGCCAACTTCGGCAACAAAGGCCGGAAAACGGCAATAAAGCGAAACGCATTACTAGAGCGTGAAGCGAATTCGCCCCGCATGCGAATTCGCGCCGCATTTCCGGCACGGCCCGGTTCGCCGCCCCCGCTGCGGCAAATAAACGTGCCGCGATTCGAAGTGCTACAGTGGCCGCTGCGCGTCTGATAAGAAGCGAAGCGAATCGCCGCTGCCGCAGAACGGGAAGCAATGCTGGACATACTGGAAACATCGGCGCTCGCCGCCGGACAAGCCATCCTGGAGATTTACCGTGCCGGCCCCGCCGTCACCTACAAGGCAGACGCTTCGCCGGTGACCGATGCAGACCATCGTGCCGAACGGATCATCCTCGCGGGTCTGACGGCCGCCTTTCCGGATATACCGGTCGTCGCGGAGGAAGAGGTCGCCGCAGGCTACGTTCCCGATATCGCCGGAAAGCGTTTCTTCCTCGTCGATCCGTTGGACGGCACGAAGGAATTCGTCGAGCGCAACGACCATTTCACCGTCAATATCGGGCTCATCGAAAACGGCACACCAGTCGCCGGCGTCGTCTATGCGCCGGCTCTCGGCCTCATCTATTCTGCAGCGGAGGGCAAGGCGAAGAAGGCGTCGGTGGAGGATGGACAGGTTGCAGGGCAATGGGCCGCTATCGGCTGCCGCCGCTGCGGCGATCGGCCGATGGCGCTGACCAGCCGCTGGCACAACAGTCCCGAGACCATATCCTTTCTCTCCGATCAGGGCATCAGCGATCATGAGGCCGTAGGCTCGTCGCTGAAGTTCTGCCTGCTGGCGGAAGGTGTCGCCGACATCTATCCGCGCTTCAGCCGGACGATGGAGTGGGACACGGCGGCGGGGGACGCAATCCTGAGGGCTGCAGGCGGGGAAACTCTGACCATGGCGGGCATTGCGCTTGCCTATGGCAAACGCAATCAATCCGACGACTGCGATTTCGCCAATCCCTGGTTCATCTCGCGCGGCAGGGCGTGACCCGCAGCCGCGATCACGTGTCTCTTGAAAGGACAGCCGTGGCGATAAGGCTGCTGAGCGTTCCTTCGCTGAAGGGCTTGTCGATTCTCGGAACATCGCGAAGATGGCTCGGCAGCGCCAACAGGTCCCCATAGCCGCTGGTGAATCCGAAGCTGATACCCCGTGCGATCAGCGCATCGGCAACGGCAAAGCTCGTGTCGTCCCCCAGATTGATGTCGAGAATTGCGAAATCGAATCTATGTTCCGCTACGAGTTCCATCGCCTTTGCCTTGCTCGTGGCGACGCGAACGCTCGTCACCCCGAGGGACACGAGCATCTCCTCCATGTCCAGCGCGATCAGGAAATTATCTTCCAGGACGAGGACTGACTGGATGGCCGGCGGAACCTGACTGACTTGCATTATATCTGCACCTCGGTCTCCAGATTTTCCGAGACCTCAAGAAGCGGCTAATAGAACACCCCGGATGCCCGCCGCATTTAAAAAAGACATGTTGTACGTAATTTGGCGCACAAACATTCGCATCAAATCAGCGGCCGCTTCGGCTCGCTCAGACCATCCCATCCCGCGAGCGCCAGCAAACCATGGATGTCATGGACCTCGCAGCCCTTCTCGGCCCAGCGCAGAAGCCCCCTGGCCGCCAGTTTCTTCAGCGTTTTGTTGGTGTGGACGATCGAGAGGCCAAGCGTGTCGGCAATATGTTGCTGCGTAACGGGAATGACGCTCCAGCCGCTTCCGAACAGTTCCAATGACGCAGCTCTCTGGTAGAGAAAGGCGATGAGGTAGGCCGCCCGCTCCAGAGCCGAGCGGCGGCCGATACTCAGAAGGTTCTCATCCAGCATGCGCTCCTCGCGCGCCGCGATCCAGGTCAGGTCATAGGCGAGATCGGGGTGCCCCCTGTAAAGGTCTGCGAGCCTGTCGCGCTGGAAGACGCAGAGCGCGACTGGCGAAAGCGCCTCGATCGAGTGCTGCATCTCGCCCATGAGGGTGCCTTGCAGCCCGACGATATCGCCGGGCATCACGTAGTTCAGGATCTGCCGTCGACCATCATCGAGCATCTTGTAGCGAAAGCCCCATCCGGAAAGGACAGTGAAGAGGTGTTCGCTTTGTTCCCCTTCTGCGAGTATGGTTGCGCTCGCACCGAAGACGAGTTCGCCGATCTTGAAGTGGGAGACGAATGCGAGTTCCTCGTCCTTGAAGCGACGGAACAGTGAAAGCGGGCGCAAGGGACAGTCTTTGCAGGGCGTGCCTTTGGTGAACTTTCCTTCGGTTATCATGAAGTATCTCGAGGCCCGGCAGACCGGAGCGGATGGGGCAGACTTGACAGAGTAGCATGGCACCAAAGAACGACAAGACCGAAGACGAAAGCTGGCGAACGCCGCATCGCCTCATGGACTTGCCTCCGCCCAGACCCTATGTCTGCCTTTATCCGCCGCTGGCGCGGGATGAGGAACGACGGGCGCGGTTTCCGCCCGCATCCCGCGCGTGGTGTGACCCGGCCCGAACTCATCAACGTGACCAGCAGGATCGAAGCCCATGTTGTCCTACTCCGCTATCGCCAAAAACAACGTCGCCGTCGTAACCGGCGCCGCCTCCGGCATCGGCCTCGCATCGGCACGGCGCTTCGCCAGCGTGGGAATGAGGGTCGTGCTCGCGGACCTTGGCGGTGAGAAGCTGCAGGCAGCGGCCGCCGAGGTGGCTGAGGCGGCTCCAGGCGGCTCCGGCGATGTCGCCGCGATCGAGACCGATGTGTCGCGGGCGGACGACCTTGTGGCCCTGGCGCGCGCGACACGCGAGCGCTTCGGACACGTGCATGTGTTGATGAACAATGCCGGCGTCCAGCCGGGCAGTTCCATTTTCGGGCCGCTCGAAAATTGGGAAGCGGTGATCGGCGTCAATCTGTGGGGCGTCATCAACGGCTCGCGCATTTTTGCTCCGGCCATGATTGCCCATGGCGAGCCGGCGCTCATCATCAACACGGGTTCGAAGCAGGGTATCACCACGCCGCCTGGAGATCCCGCCTACAACCTGTCGAAGGCGGGCGTGAAGGTCTTCACCGAGGCCCTGCAGCACGAGCTGCGCAATACCGAGGACTGCAAGGTCAATGCGCATCTCCTGATCCCCGGTTTCGTCTACACGTCCCTCACCGCGCAAGGGCGCACGGAAAAACCGGCCGGCGCCTGGACGCCGGAGCAGACCGTGGATTTCATGATGGCGAGCCTTGCTCGCGGCGAATTCTATATTCTTTGCCCCGACAACGAGGTTGCCCGGCCGACGGATGAAAAGCGCATCCTGTGGGCAGCGGGGGATATCGTCGAGAACCGTCCGCCGCTCTCACGCTGGCATCCGGACTACGGCGAAGTCTTCCAGTCGTTCCTCGCCGGGACCGCCGCAGGGAGGATCAAATCGTGACCAGCGGCATTCATCACATCACCCTGATCGCCCGCAAGGTGCAGGCCAATGTCGACTTCTATGTCGGCTTCCTGGGGCTGCATCTGGTGAAGCGGACCGGCGGCTACGAGGATCCCAATCAGTTGCATCTATTCTATGGCGACGCCTCGGGGTCGCCGGGGTCGCTCGTGAGTTTCCTGGTCTGGGAGGACGGCTCTCCGGGCCGGGTCGGTCACGGCCAGCCGAGCGAGATCGCCTTCGCCATTCCACCTGAGAGCATCGGCTACTGGATGACGCGAGCGCTACAGTTCAATATCGATGCAGCGGGCCCTTCGCAGGAATTCGGCGAGCCGGTCCTTCGCCTGAAAGATCCGGACGGCGTCATCGTCAAGCTGGTAGGAACGAACGCGCTTGCGGAGCCCGCGCCCTGGGCCAACAGGGACATTCCCGAAACGGACTCCATCCGCCGCTTACGCGGCGCAACGGTGCTCACCGAAAAACCCAAAGAGACGGCCCATTTCCTGCAAAACCACTTCGGCTACGCGGAGATGGGAGCGACGGAGAGCATCCGCCGCCTCACCTCCTCGTCCGGGGACGTGATCGACATACGCGATGCCGGCGGCTTCTGGAGTGCCGCCCCCGGGACCGGCACGATCGACCACATCGCCTTCCGGGCACCGGATGAGGCAACCGTGCTTGCCGTCAGAGCCGATCTCGAGCAGGAGCACGCCGGCGCAACCAACGCGCACGACCGGAAATATTTCTTCTCGCTCTATGTGCGCGAGCCGGGCGGCACGCTCTGCGAGCTTGCGACCGACGGTCCCGGCTTTGCCGTCGACGAAGCTCCGGATGCCCTCGGCACAACGCTGTTCCTGCCGCCGCACCTGTCGAGCGACCCGACGGCGACGCTGGTCAGGCTGCCGCAATTCGCGCTGCCCGGCGAGCCGAGAGTGCCGCAGCGCGATCTGCCATTCGTCCATCGGTTCTACCGCCCCGACAAGGCGAACGACCGCACCTTCGTGCTGCTGCACGGCAGCGGCGGCAACGAAATCGATATGCTGCCCTTCGGCCATCAACTCGATCCTCATGCGACTCTCCTGGGCGTACGCGGCCGCAGCACCGAAGAAGGCTTCCCGCGCTGGTTCCGGCGCTTCTCGATGACGAAATTCGACCAGCAGGACATCCGCTCGGAAGCGGAAGCCTTCGCCGCCTTCGCCGAGGGCGCGCGCGAGGGCTACGGGCTCGACCTGGAGAAGACAGTGTTCATCGGCTACTCCAACGGCGCGAACCTGCTCGCCGCCGTGCTGCTCCTCCACCCCGGCATCATCAGAAACGCCGTGATGATGCGCGCGATGGCGGCGCTCGAAAGTGCGCCGGAACCGGACCTTGCCGGCACCAGAGTGCTGATGCTCACCGGCAAGGACGATCCCTACGGTAAGCACGCACCGGAACTGAAGGCGACACTTAGAGGCAGCGGGGCAGATTTCGAGGAAATCGACATCGACATCGGCCACGGGATCGGGGTCGAAGATATCGCCGTGATCCGGCCCTGGCTGGCCGAGTCCGGGTTATAGGCCGTCGCGCCGAAGAGGATCGGCTTGGGTGGATTGCCCCTCATCCCCGCGCGCAGCGCGAGGGGACTGAGGTGGATGAGGGGTCGACACACGGCGCGGTTCCGATCGCCATACATCAGCCAGCGACGTGGTCGGCGAAGGCCTGGACGAAACCGCGCAACCTTTCCCGGGTCTGCTCGTCCTTCAGCCGCCCTTCCTCGTCGAAAAGCGTGTCGGCTTTCGGCACCATCAGCCGCTTGCCCGACCAGATCTCGGCTCCCAGCGTCCGCATCACTGAAAGCCAGGCGTTTTGGCTGAGAATGGTCCCGAAGCTTCCGGAAGAAGCGCCGGCAAGCGCGAAGGGCCGGCCGCCGAAGACCTTCCTGATGTCGGCTGGCGGGCGGCTCATCCAGTCGATCGCGTTCTTGAAAACCCCGGGGACCGAATTGTTGTATTCCGGCGTGAAGAGGATGACGCCGTCCGCCGCGATAATCTTCTGCTTCAGCGCCTCCGCAGCGGCTGGAACGCCACTTTCGGCCTCCACGTCTCCGTCGTATAGGGGGATGCCATGCAATGTCGCAGTCTCGAATTCCACCCCATCCGGCGCCACCGTTCCTGCGGCTTTAAGCAATGCGGTATTAAAGGACGCCTTTCGCAGACTGCCCGATATGCCGAGAAGCTTGGTCATGAACAACGGTTTCCTTCCTCTGGCGCGATTCCGCACAAACCCCGCATCAGCCAAAAACTAGCGGGCTTGCGGCAAAAGGAAAGCCGGAATCGCTCGCTGCTCACCATGCCTCGGCTCAATGAAAGCGGCAGCCGTTACGCCAGAGGTTTGAGTTTTGCCTCGATCTGCGCCCGCTTCGGTTCCAGGAAAGGCGGCAGCGACAGGCTCTCGCCGAGCGTATCCATAGGCTCGTCTACGGCAAAGCCGGGACCGTCGGTCGCGATCTCGAAAAGGACCCCGTTCGGCTCGCGGAAGTAGAGCGATCGGAAGTAGAAGCGCTCGACCTCGCCGCTCGACGGCAGTCGGAACTCGCCGAGCCGTTCCGTCCACCGATGCAGCGTTTCGACATCCGGCACCCGGAAGGCGACGTGGTGGACGGCGCCCGCCCCCTGACGCGCAGCCGGCAGATCGGGCTGGACCGCCACATGCAGTTCGGCCGCCGGTCCGCCCTCTCCCATCGAAAAGACATGCACCTCGCCGATGCCATCGGGCGATGGATAGCTGCGCAGTTCCGCCATGTTCATGACATGCGTCAGCACGAGGGCGGTGTCGCTGATACCCGGCACGCTGATGGTGATCGGCCCAAGGCCTTTGATCTGATGCTCGGCCGGAACCGGACTCTTCGCCCACGGGTGCGAGGGCGCCAGTCCGCCGTCGTCGACGAGCCGGAAGCGCTGGCCCTCGCCGTCCTCGAAATCGAGAGAGATGCGGCCGTCGATCTCGGCGACCTCGCCGGAAGCGACCTTCAACTCATCGAAGCGGCGCTTCCACCACCTCACGGTCTCGGCGCTGCCGACCCGAAGTCCGGTCCGCGAAATACTGTGCGTCCCGCGCCCTTCGGGCCCGACCGGCCAGTCGAAGAAGGTCAGGTCCGTGCCTGGCGTCGCCTGCCCGTCGGCATAGAAGAGGTGATAGGCCGTGGTGTCGTCCTGGTTGACGGTCTTCTTAACCAGGCGCAGGCCCAGCGTCCCCGTGTAGAAGCGCAGGTTCTCCGGCGCATTGGCGGTTATCGCCGTCAGATGGTGGATACCAGTCAGGTGCAAGCTCATGATTGCCTCCTAGTCGCTATGCTACAGCGTCAATCGCGTCAGACGCGCTGCGCTGCGGAGCGGGCATTTCGGTTGAGCACAATATCGATCCGGCCGGGCGTTTCCGAAAGAGGGCACGATGCGAACGGATTGTTCTCTGACTGTAAACGGTCCTGCAGATCAGTCGCGTTTCAAGTCGATGAGATAGGTATTCTCCGCCCGGGAAATGGCAAATGCCTGCGGGTCGATTTCGGCGAAGATCAGGGTTTCATCAGCGGAACCGGCCCTCGCCATGACCTGGCCGTCCGGCGACGCGATGAGCGACAGTCCAGCAAAGGAAAACATATCGTCCGAACCGCAATGATTGGCGTAGGCGACGAAGAGCTGATTCTCGAAGGCCCGCGTCCGGATCATATGATCGGTGATGAAAGTCCCGGACCAGCCGGCCGGAAGGGCGGTCGGCACCAGCACCGCCTCGGCACCCGCAAGCGCCAGCCGACGGACATTTTCGGGAAATTCGACATCGTAGCAGATCAGCATGCCGCAAGTGACGCCACGGTGTTTGAAGAGGCGCGTCGACGGCTGCCCCGGCGTGAAGAGCGAGCGCTCGTAATCGCCGTAGAGATGCGACTTCCGATAGACGACCGGGCTGGCATCGCCGTCGACGTGGACGGCGCTGTTGTAGACGGCTTCCGCCCCCTGCTCTGCAAATCCCGCAACGATAGCGATGCCTGCTTGCCGCGAGATGCGCCCAAGTTCCCGAACGATCGGTCCATCCGCCGGCTCCGCCAGCTGGCGGATTGCTCCCCCTGCGCCGTAGCCGGTGATCGCGAGTTCGGGCGCGACAAGCAGGCTCGCGCCGTTGCCGGAAGCCGCGATCGCCGCCCGCTCGATGCGAGCGAGATTGGCGGCGGCATCGCCGCCAATGCACTTCATCTGCAGGGCAGCGAGCTTCATCACTTTCCGTCCGATGACATGGCGCCGAGCAGCTTCGGGAGGTCTCCGAAGCGTGCGACGAGGCTGAAGATGACCGCGGCGGTCGCGACGAAGAGGATCGTCACGGAGGCCATGGTCGGCGTATAGCCGTAGCGAAGCGCGTTGAAGATCTTGATCGGCAGAGTCTCCATCGTGAAGCCGACGGTCATGTAGGCGACGATGTATTCGTTGAGCGAAAGCACGAAGGCGAAGGCATAGCCCGAAACGATATAGGGCAGGATCAGCGGCAGAACGACGGTGCGGAAGACCGTCCGGTCGTCCGCGCCCATCGTCGAGGCCGCCTCGACCAGCGATCGGTCGATCGAGGTGAAGCCGAGCGACAGAGTCACCAGCGGCAGCGTCACGAAGAAGATCGCGTGGCTGACGACGGCGGTCCAGGGCTGGCCGTAGAAACCGACGGTCGCCCAGAAGGTGAGCAGGCCGAGCGCCGTAATGACCGGCGGCAGCGTGAAGGGCGCGACCCCCAGAAGCTGGAAGATGTTCGCCCATGGCGCGATGCGCCGCCACAGGAACCAGGCGAGCGGCAGCGCGATCGCGACGGCAAGTGCGGCCGAAAGAAGCGCCAGCGTCACCGAGGCAACGAGTGCGCTGCGCCACTCCGGGTTCAGAAAGATCTCCCCGTACCAGGATGTCGAGAAGCCCTGTGGCGGAAAGGCGAGCGTCTGCTTCTCGTTCACCGACACACCGGCGACGACGATCAGCGGCAAAGCGAGAAACAGCCCGATCAGAAAGAAGTAGGCCCTGCGGAAAACCGACGTCATGCCGCTTCTCCCTTCCGGCCTGCTATGACCGTGAGCGCCACCAGTCCAAGGGTCACCAGGACGAGGAAGACCGCCATCGCCGCGGCGAAGGGCATATTGGACTGGTAGATCGCCTGGTCGGTGATGAGAACCGAAAGCGTCCAGTGCTGCGGCCGGCCGAGCAGTTGCGGCAGGAGATAGGAGCCGAGCGCGAAGATGAAGACCATGATCAGCGTGGCTGTGATCGTGTTGCGGAGCGCCGGAACGACGACGGTGAAGAAGGCCCTGAGCGGCGATGCGCCGAGCGTGCGCGCGGCTTCCGTCAGCGTCGGGTCGAGGCGCACGAGCGCGGGGAAAAGCACGAGCACGGTATAGGGAAAGGCCTGATAGACCATACCGGTCAGCACCGCCGAGAAGCTCGGCGTGAGCGCCTTCGCCTCGCCCATCAGCCCGAGCGCCACGAGGATGTTGGTGATGCCGGCCGTGCGCGAAAAAAGGGTGGACCAGGCAAAACCGATAATGACTTCCGAAAGTGAGAGCACGGAGAGCAGCGCGACGAGCCAGACGACCTGGACCCGGCGCGCCATGCGCGTGAGCAGGTAGGTGAACGGCAGCGCCAATACCACGCAGCACAGGGCGACGGCGATCGCCAGCATCAGCGAAAATCCGAGCACGCCGCCGAAGAAGGCCGACAGGAAGCGTGCATAATTGTCATAGACGAAGGCCGGCGTATAGAAGCCGCCCTGCTGACGCTGAAAGAAGCTGACTGCGATCATCGTGCCGAAGGGCACGACGAAGAAGATCGTCAGCATCCCCGCGGGAAAGAGAATCGGCAGATAGTCGCCGAGGGTCTGGGGCGGTTCGCGTCTCATCTGGCGAGCACCACGCAGACATCGGGTGTGAGAGCGACGCCGACCTGTTGCCCGACCGTCACCTGCGGTCGGGCCCGCGGCGTCGAAACGGCAACGATCTGCCGGCCGGCGACATCGACGAATGTCTCGATCGTGCCGCCGAGATCGCGCACGAAGGTCACCGTGCCGGAAAGCGCTCCAGCACCTGGCGCAGTCAGGTGCACGTCTTCCGGGCGGATCGAAAGCGTCGCCTTCGTCGCACCGGCCGGCAACTGCAGTCCCGCCACCGGCTGACCGAGTACCGTCACGCGGTTCAGGGTATCCGCCTCGGCTTCGATGAGATTTGTCTGGCCGATGAAGTCGGCGACGAAGCTGTCGGCCGGCCGCCGGTAGATCTCGATCGGCGAGGCAGCCTGCCGGATCTCGCCGCCGTTCATGACCACGACCGTATCGGCCATGGTCATCGCCTCGCGCTGATCGTGGGTGACGACGATCGTGGTGATGCCGAGCTTCTGCTGCAACTGCCTGAGCTCGACCTGCATGGCCTCGCGCAGCTTGGCATCGAGCGCCGACAAGGGTTCGTCGAGCAGGAAGAGCTTCGGCGAAATCGCCAGCGCCCGGGCTATCGCCACACGCTGGCGCTGGCCGCCGGACAACTTCGAGACCGGCCGGTCGGCAAAGCCCGTCAGGTGGATCATCGAAAGCAGTTCCTCGACCCGTTTCCTCTGGTCCTCCTTCGGCACGCCGCGGATGCGCAGGGGATAGGCGATGTTTTCGCCGACCGTCAGATGGGGGAACAGCGCGAGCGACTGGAACACCATGCCGAGGTTGCGCCTGTGCGTCGGAACCCGCGTGATGTCCTCGTTATCGAGGCGGATCGCGCCCGAGGTCGGCAGATCCAGCCCGGCGATCATGCGCAGGAGCGTGGTCTTGCCGCAACCCGATGGCCCGAGCATGCAGACGAAGGTGCCGTGCGGCACCATTAGGTCGACGTCGTTGACGGCCCTGAAGGATCCGAATTCCTTGACGACGTTCTGAAGAGCAAGTCCCGGCATGTGTTTCCTGTCCTGTACAGCGTCGCGCGTCTTCTCAGACGCGCAAAGGAGCTGTAGCACTTTTGAAGCCCGTGCGGCGAGTTCGACGCTCCGCCCCGAGATTTCTCAGGGCGGAGTACGCTAGACGTCAGCCGACGATCAGCTCCGTCCACTTCTGGTTCAGCCAATCCGACTTCGTCTGGTAGAGGTCGTAGCGCGGGATGATCGGCTCGATATCCGAGGAGACGGCGGAGAATTCCGTGTCCGTCAGATCGGTGGACTCGCGCTTGACCGTCGGCGAGGTGCCGACCTTGCGCGAGAGCGTCGCCTGGATCGCGGGCTGGCACATGTAATCGATGAAGATATGCGCTTCCTCGACCTTCTGCGAGGCGCGCGAAAGCGCCCAGCAGCCGGAATCCTGGATGCCGCCCTCCTTGGGGAAGGTGGAACGGACCGGATGACCATCCGCCGCAGCGAGCCCGGTCACGTCGTGATAATATTGCCCCATCGGGATTTCGCCCGACTTCAGCGCCTGTTCGAACTGCGCCTCGTCGCGGTACCAGAGACGGACGTTCGGCTTCACTTCGGCGAGTTTCTCGAAGGCCTTGAGAACCCCCTCTTCCGTGTCGAGCGCGTCGGTGCCGCCCATGAAGGTCTTGGCGGTCACCTCGAGCAGGAAGGAGTTGGAGACCAGCGCCAGAAGGCCGAGCTTGTCGGCGTTCGCCGGATCCCAGAACGCCTGCCACGAGGTCGGCGCCTCCTTGTAGACGTCGGTGTTGGTCACCAGCGTGATGTACCAGGAGACGGCGCCGACGCCGGCGATGCGGCCGTCCGGATATTTGTTGACGAAGCGGTCGAGCAGGTTCGAGCCGTTCTTGATCTTCGCCATATCGATCTGCGTCCAGAGGTCGGTCGCCTGCCCCTTGAGCATCGCCACCTGCGACATCATGGAAACGTCGGCGGGGGCCTGGCCGGCGCGGGCGGCCTGTTCGAGCTGGACGAGCCACGCCTCGCCGGTTGGCTCGGCGATGGACTCAATTGCGATGCCCGTTGCCTTGGTGAATTCGGGGAAGATGTTCTTGTCGAAGGAGTCCTTGAAGTAGCCGCCATAGACGCCGACCTTCAGCGATCTGTCCTGCGCCCTCAGCACTGCCGGCATCGCCAGCATCGACGCGCCGGCAAGCCCCGCACCCAGCAGCGTGCGGCGCCTGATGGAATTGATATTCATCGCATGTCTCCTTGTTTCATGGCGGCGCTTCGCCGCGTTCCCTTGTTCTAGTTGATTCCCTGCGCCTTTTGGTCCCCGCTGCATTTTCAGCGTAAGAACGATCTGGCGTAGATTAGCGTGATCCGCTCGTGCTCGCCATTTACATCGATGCCGGACCGTTCATCCGCGCATCAGCCCTTCCCGGCAACGGCCGGGCTGAAGACCATCAGGCTCAGTATCTCGAAGAGCACCTGGGCCCCGGCATGGGCCGTATTGGTGGTCGCGTCGTATTGCGGCGCAACCTCGACGACATCGCCGCCGACGAGATTCACGCCCTTCAGTCCGCGGATCAGCTCCAGAACCTCTCGGGTCGTCAGGCCTCCGACTTCCGGCGTGCCGGTGCCCGGCGCAAAGCTCGGGTCCAGGCTGTCGATATCGAAAGAGAGATAGGTCGGGCCGTCGCCGACGATCCTCTTCGCTTTTTCGATGATCGCCGGGATGCCCAATCCGGTGACCTCCTCCGCGTGAATCACGGTCATGCCGGACTCGTAGGAGAACTCCCACAGATATTCCGCCGAGCCGCGGATGCCGATCTGGATGACGCGGGTCGGATCGAGCACGCCGTCGAGAACGGCGTTGCGGAACGGGCCGCCGTGGTGGAACTTGGTCAGGTCGAAGGCGCCGCCGGTATCGCAGTGCGCATCGATATGGATCATGCCGACGGGCTGCTTCTTGCCCACGACCTTGAGGATCGGATGCGTGATCGAATGATCCCCGCCGACGGAGAGCGGCACGACGCCCGCATCGACGATCTGGTTGATCCGCTTCTCGATGTCCTCGTGGCTGATTTCGAGCCGGTAGCGGCTGCGGAAGGGAACGTCGCCGATATCGGCGACCCTGAGATCATGCACCGGGGCGCAGCCGAGCAAGTGGTTGTAGGGGCCGATCCGCTCGATCGCTCGCAGCGCCCGTGGTCCGAAACGAGAACCTGGGCGGTTGGTGACGCCGAGATCCATGGGGACGCCGATCATCGCCACCTGAAGATTGCCGAAATCCGGGTCATCGGCATCGACCGGCAGATGGGGTGCGGTCAGGAATGTCGGAATGCCGGAATAGGGCGCCAGTCGCGTGCCGCTCTTGGTGAAAATCTTGTCCGCTACCTTGCGGAAGGTCGGATCGAAGAGTTCGCCGCCATGGCTCTCGCCATATTTCGCCTTCAATTCGTTGAGCTTCTGTTCATCCCAAGCCATGCGCCGGACCTCCGTATGGTTCAGCCGAGGCTGGCACATGATGCACTGCAAGCCGCAGCTTGCGTGTTGCCGATCTGAAGCGGCGCGATCAGGTTCCCCGGCTTTTGCCTTTGTTGCGCATATTAGGAGACAATTCTTCTGGAAAATCAATTGACATTGTTATAGCGTTTGCTGTGAGAAAAACTCACACATACACCTCCCTCCGGAGCCCCTTCTTGTCGAGCCGCCTGCCTCCGCTGAACCCGCTGCGCGCCTTCGAGGCAACCGCCCGGCGCGGCTCCGTTTCCGCTGCGGCGCGTGAGCTGAACGTCACCCACGGCGCAGTCAGCCATCAGATCCGCGCGCTCGAACTCTCGTTCAACGCGCCCCTGTTCGAGCGCGGCGGCAAGCGGCTGCGGCTGACGCCGCAGGGCGCGCTGCTCTTGCCAGCCGTCACGCATGCCTTCGCCGAGATCGCTGCGGCAACGGCGGCGATGACGCGACCCGCGACGAGCGGAGAACTCACCGTCACTTGCGTCCCGGCATTGCTTTCCTTCTGGATGATCCCGCGCCTGCATCTCTTCACCGAGCAGTTCCCCGACGTCCAGCTGCGGCTGATCGCCTCCAATGACCAGGCGAACCTCGATTCCCCGGACGTCGACGTCTGCCTGCTCTATGGCGACGGCAACTGGCAGGACTGCTGGTCGAGACTTTGGAGCCGGCTCGAGCTTTTCCCGGTCGTCAGCCCGACGCTCCTCAACATGCGGCCGCTACGCTCCATCCGGGATATCCGCGATCACGTGATGCTGCACGGCGACGACGGCCGCGAGTGGAACACCTGGCTTGCCGCAGCCGACGCGATCGATCTTCAGCGCGGCCGCCAGCATTTCATGAGCGATGCGCGGCTTTCCACCGAGGCGGCCCTCCACAACCAGGGCGTCGCGCTCGGCGATACGATCACCGCCGGAAGCCTGATCGCCCGCGGCGAGCTGATCGCCCCCTTTGACCTGACGGTTCCGGCCAACGACGCTTTCTTCGTCGCCTGCCGCAACGAGGTTCGCGCCGCTCCGATCGTCCGCGTTTTCATCGACTGGTTGTTTGCCGCCCTTGAGAGCGACCCGATGCCGGAGTTGCAGATGTCCGCCCGCACGATCATCCGCAGCCGCATTTCGAAGCCTGAGGATTTTCAACCCGTCTCCTCGCCAAACAGCCGGCGCGCCGAACGGCCGCGGAAGCGCGGGGTAAAGTCGTAGTGCACGTCGCCCGAGCTGCAGCGGATTTGGGATGACGACATGCACAAAACCATTTATCGGGCGGGAGCCTTCGCCTGTCTCTTTCCAACAACAGGAAATCCGTCATGCCGCATTTCAATCCCCTCATCGAAAAGCTCTCGCCTCCGCCGATACCCTCGGTGCTCGCATGGGCGAAGGCCTATGACGGGACAAAAGGCCCACTGATCGATCTCTCCCAGGCCGTGCCCGGCTATCCCGCTCATCCCGACATGCTGAAGTGGCTCGGCGCAGCCGCGGCGTCGACGGCCTTCACGGGCTACGGAGCGATCGAGGGTGAAGCGGAACTGCGCACGGCCTATGCCGATCATGTGGCGTCGCTCTATGGCGCGGCGGTCGCCGCCGACAACATCCACATCACCTCGGGCTGCAACCAGGCCTTCATCTGTGCCGCAATGGCCGTTGCCGGCGCGGGCGATACGGTGCTGATGACCAATCCCTATTACTTCAACCAGGAGACCACGCTGGAGATGCTGGGGATCAATGTCGAGCTTGCGCCGCTCGACGCAGGCGCCGGCTTCCTGCCCGAGGTCGAAACCATCGCCTCGGCTTTGCGGCCGGGCATCCGCGCACTCGCGCTCGTTTCGCCCAACAATCCGACCGGTGCGGTCTACCCTCCCGAACTGCTGCAGCGCATCTATGAGCTTTGCCGCGCGAACGGAACCTGGCTCATCCTGGACGAAACCTACCGCGACTTCCTGCCGGACGCAGCCGCCGCGCCGCACGGCCTGCTGCAAAATCAGGGCTGGCAGGACAGCTTCATCAGCCTCTACAGCTTCTCGAAATCCTTCTGCATTCCGGGCCATCGCCTGGGCGCGATCACCGCCGGGCGGCAGGTGGTCGAGCAGATCGCCAAGATCATGGACAATCTTCAGATCTGCGCCCCGCGTGCCCCCCAGTCGGCCGTAGCGAGGGCTATCCCCGCGCTCGCCGACTGGCGGCTTGCCAATCGCGCCGAAATCGCCGCCCGCGCCGAGGCGCTGAAAACGATCATGACCCGCCTGCGGCAATGGAAGCTGCAGGCCGTCGGCGCCTATTTCGCCTATATCCGCCATCCCTTCCCCGATATCGAGTCGCAATTCGTCGCCGAGAAGCTCGCGAAGCTCGCCGGCGTCCTTTGCTTACCGGGCGAGTATTTCGGCGAGGGTCAGGAAAACTACCTGCGCTTCGCCTTCGCCAATGCGGACGTGGCAACGATCCTGAAGCTCGAAGAGCGGCTTGCGGGTTTTGCGCTGCCGGGTATCTGAGTGCTTCAGCCGCGCCGCGCGATCAGGATGCCGGTCAGCACGATCGCGCCGCCGATCGCCTGCATCAGCCCCACCGGTTCGCTCAGCAGGATCCAGGCGAGTACGGCCGCGACGACCGGCTGCAGGAGCAGCGTCAGCGAGGAAAAGGCCGGCGGCAGATAGGCGAGCGCATAGGTGATCGCAACCTGCCCTCCGGCATGGCTGACAAAGGCAAGACCGAAGAGCATGGCCCAGCCGAAGCCGCTCGGGGGAAAGAGCGACTGCTCCGTCAGGAGCGCCATCGGCAGCATGCACAGGGCCGCCGATGCGGTGCTCCAGATCATGATTCGGTTGGTGCTGAAACGGCTGCGAAGGCGTCCGATGGCGAGAATGTAGCCCGCATAGAACATGGCTGCCACGACGGCGATACCGTCGCCGGCGAGATCACCGCCGTCGAGGGCCGCAGGGCCGCCTTTCAGGACGACGACGCCGGCGACCGCCGTGGCGAGGCCCGCGACGAAGATGCCGCTGACTGCGGAGCGGAACAGAAGCCAGCCCGCCAGGGTCACGAAGACCGGCGCCAGATTGGCGAGCAGCGTCGCATTGGCGACCGAGGTCATGGTGAGGGAGAGGTGCCAGGCCCCGAGATCGATCGCCAGGAACAGTCCCGGGAGGACAAGAGCGACGTAGTCGGCCAAGCGCTCGGGAGGCCTGTCGGCCGCCGATCCGTTGCGCAGCTGCGACCAGGCGACGAGCGGAATCAGCGCCAGAGCCACCCGCCAGAAAGCCGTCGCCATCGGCCCGACTTCCGAGAGCCGCACGAAGATCGGCGATCCGCCGATGGCGGCACCGCCTATGATCAGCGCGGCCATGGCGAGCCGGTTATGAGAAGAGGCGGAACTGGCTGCTTGGGTCACGGCGATGCCCGATAGATGGAAAGCGCACGGCAGAATCGCCGGCGCGGCAAGCGAGCTATCAGAAGCGCGCCGCGAACGACAGCCGGATTCGCCAGATAGGCGAAAAACGACCACACGCGAAGACGCGCGGCCGTGGGAGAGACAATCGCTCAGGCTGCGTCCGGCAGGTGAACCGTTTTCACCTCCAGGAAGTCCTCGAGCCCGAACATCCCGCCTTCCCGGCCGTTGCCCGATTGCTTGTAGCCGCCGAACGGGCTCCCGTAGCGGTGCGGACCGCCGTTGATGTGCACCATGCCGGCGCGCAGGCGAGACGCCACCCGCTCCGCCTTTTCCCGGTCGCGCGTCTGGACATAGGCTGCGAGGCCGTAATTCGTGTCGTTGGCGATTGCGATCGCCTCCTCTTCCGTGTCGAAGGGAATAATCGAAAGCACCGGACCGAACACTTCCTCGCGCGCGATCCGCATGGAGTTGTCGACATCGGCGAAAATCGTCGGCTGGACGAAATAACCGGTCTCGAAGCCTTCCGGCTTGCCCGGGCCACCGGCGAGGAGGGTCGCACCTTCGGCGACGCCCGCTTCGATCAGCGCCTGTACCCGCTCAAATTGAATGTGGCTGACGAGCGGACCGATATGGGCGCCTTCCTTCGTCGGATCTCCGACCCCCGCCTCCATGCCGACGCGCCGGGCGATCTCTACGACCTCGTCATAGACGCTGCGTTCGACGAGCATGCGCGTCGGCGCATCGCAGGACTGACCCGAATTGTTGAAGCATTCGAGGATGCTGGCCGTGACCCGCTCCTCGATATCGGCGTCGGCGAAGACGATGTTCGGGGACTTGCCGCCGAGTTCGAGCGTGACGCGCTTGACCGTATCGGCGGCGTCCTTGCTGACGGCTATCCCGGCCCGCGTCGAACCGGTGAAGGACATCATGTCGATGTCCTTGTGCCTGGAGAGCGCCGCCCCGGCATGAATACCGTCGCCGTTGACGAGGTTGAAGACACCTGCCGGGAAACCCGCCTCCTCGATCATCTCGGCATAGAGCATGGCGTTCAGCGGCGTGAATTCGCTGGGTTTCAGGACGCAGGTGCAGCCGGTCGCAAGCGCCGGTACGACCTTGAGGGCTATCTGGTTGACCGGCCAGTTCCACGGCGTGATGAGACCGCAGACGCCGATCGGCTCGCGCAGGAGCGTATCGCCGTTCGGCAGCTTTTCCCTGAGCTTCAGGCGCCTCAGCGCGTCGATGAAGCCCTGCAGATGGCCGACGCCCACATCCGCCTGCTGCTCGCGGCTCATCGTCCGGGGCGCACCGAGTTCGGCGGTGATGGTGTCTGCCATTTCGTCGTAGCGGCGCTTGTAGATGGCGAGCAGCTTTTCCAGCAGCGCCAGCCGCTCTTCGACGCTCGTCCGGCTATAGCTGGCGAAGGCCTCCTTGGCGGCCGCGACCGCCCGGTCAACGTCGACAGCGGTGCCGAGAGAGATGACTGCGATCGGCTTTTCGGTCGCCGGATTGAGAACCAGAAGATCGTTCTGCGTGGCCGGCTCAACCCATTTGCCGTCGATGTAGAATTTCCGCTTGTCGAGCATTCGCTCCTCCTTCCCGTCTGATTTCCGGCGGCAAGGCTACGACGGCGGCTGCACGCGGACAAGGGCGGAAAAACGGGAAGGAGCGTGCCGAAAAGACGGCATCCGCCGGTAAATGGCTGCAGGTGCAGGAGCCCGGCAGCCGGACCGAAATCAGAACGCGCCAATGAGGAGCGCGCAGATGAAGGTGAATGCGGCAGCCACTGCGATGGCGTGCGTAATGCGCCTGGCTGTCGAGGGCCGGGCAGGTCGAGCCCGGCAGACTGTGTAGTGGGATTGGGTCATCGCCTTGGTCGCGTTCATTTGTCTCTCCGCTGCTGGGCGTTGGCCTGTTGCCGTTGTTCTCCTATATTCTTGATTGATTTTCTAGATAATATTTTCCTGCGGATCAAACGAGAAATGAAAAATTCGTTTAACGGACGCCTGCCGCCGCACGGAATACACGGTTTCTTCAGGCAAGCGGGCGCCCTGCCCGCACTCGCGATTTCGGCCTGGCTACCAGCCCACGGCGTCCTTGAACATGTACCACCACGATCCGACCGTCGAATATTGGGCGCGGAACATCCGCCCGCCGGGGAACGGATACCAGGGCAGTTTGGCGAAGACGTCGAAGCGCGACGCGTCGCCGTCGATTGCTTCGGCAAGAGTGCGGCCGAACAGGTGTGAGCCCGTCACGCCATGACCGCTATAGCCGTGGGCGAAATAGGTGTTGCTGCCGATCCGGCCCATCTGCGGCACGCGCGTGAAGGAAAGCGCGAAATTGCCGCTCCAGGCATAGTCGATCTTCACGCCCTTGAGGCGCGGGAAGACCTTTTCGAGATTGGGTCTGAGTTTTGCGACGACATCCGCCGGATCGGTGCCACCATAGACGGTTCCGCCGCCGAAGATCATCCGCTTGTCGGCGGAAAGCCGGAAATAATCGAGAATATAGCGAACGTCCTCGACGCACATGTCGCTCGGGAGCAGCGAATGGGCAAGCTCCTCGCCGAGCGGCGCGGTTGTGATCATCTGGGTCGAGACAGGCATGACGCGCGTGGCGAGCTTCGGCACCGCATCGCCGAGATAGGCGTTGCCGCAAAGCACGACGATCCGGGCGGAAACCTCGCCCGCGCTCGTATGGACGGTCGGCCGGGCCGACTCGTGGTCGACACGGGTCACCGGGGACATCTCGTAGATCACCCCGCCGAGGCTCTCGAAGGCGCGGGCTTCGCCAAGCACCAGGTTGAGCGGATGCATATGACCGCCGGTGGTGTCGAGCATGCCGCCGCAATAGGCCTCTGAATTGACGAGCTGGCGCAGTGCCGTGCGATCGAGAAGCTGATGGTCGTCCATGCCGTATTTGCGCCAGAGCGCCTGTTTGGCCTCGAGCTCCTTCATGTGGGCGCCGGTATAGGCGGCATAAATGTTGCCGGGCTTCAGATCGCAGTCGATCTGATACTGGCTGACGAGCCGACGTATGATCCGCCCGCCCTCCTGCACCAGGCCGCCGATGAAACGAGCGGCATCGTCGCCGTAGCGGCGCTGGATCGTCGACAGACCGGCATTGAGGCCGTTGACGATCTGGCCGCCATTGCGCCCCGAGGCGCCCCAGCCCACCTGCGCGCCCTCCACGACAGTTACCTTGTAGCCCTTTTCGGCAAGGTGGATGGCCGTCGAGAGGCCCGAATAGCCGGCACCGACGATGCAGATGTCTGTCTCGATGCGGCCTTCGACCCTCGTCGGATGGCGCGTGATATTGCGCGACGCGGCGTAGTAGCTCGCCGGGTAGCTGCCGTCGCCGGCGTAGGATTTCTGCTTCTGTGCCATCACACGATTTCCAGGTAGGCGCTGAATTCATAGTCCGTGACCTGCTCGGCGAAACCTGCGATCTCCTGGCGCTTGCAGGCGATCAGCATGGAACGGAGCACGGGATCGAAGATCTCGGCGGCGATCGGTCCGGCCTCGAAGGCATCGACAGCCTGCCCCCAATCGGCAGGAATCTTGGGCAATTTCTCTGCCGTGTAGGCCCGGCCCTCGACAGGTACCGGCGGCTTCCACTTGTTGCGGATGCCGACGAGTGCCGCGCCGAGGATGGCGGCGACGACGAGATAGGGATTGGCGTCGGCACCGGCGACGCGATGTTCGATCCGCCGCGCCGCCGGATTGCCGCCCGGGATGCGGATTGCCGAAGTGCGGTTTTCGAAGCCCCAGGAGATGGAAGTCGGCGCATGCGTGTCGGGCCGCAGCCGCCGATAGGAGTTGAAGTGCGGGGCGAACATCAGCGTCGTCTCGGCCATACCGCGCAGCAGGCCTGCGACCGCATGCTTGAGCACAGCCGATCCCTCGTCGCTGCCGTCGTCGAAGACGTTGTTGCCCTCCTCGTCGAGAAGGCTGAAGTGGATATGCATGCCGTTGCCGGAGCGGGTGCCGTAGGGCTTCGCCATGAAGGTTGCCGCAAGCCCGTGCTTGCGGGCAACTCCCTTGACGATGCGCTTGAAGAAGATCGCGTCGTCCGCCGCCTTTAACGGATCGTCGCTGTGCAGCAGGTTGATCTCGAACTGGCCGATGCCGTTCTCTGCGATCGCCGCATCGGCCGGCACGTTCTGCCGCGCGCACTCCCTGTAGACGTCGGAGAAGAACTCGCCGAAATCGTCGAGCTCGTCGATCGAAAGGATCGCGTCGGAATCGAGCCGCTTGCCGGTATAGGGCGAGATCGGCGGGACGGCACTGTCCGGCTCCGGATCGATGAGATAGAATTCCAGCTCCGTCGCCACCACGGGGCGCAGCCCCAATTCGCGATATTCGCGCACGATCGCCGCAAGCGCCTGGCGCGGATCGGCAAGAAAGGGCCTGCCGTTCTCGACGAACAGCCAGAGCGGAACCAGCGCGCTCGGCCGCGACGTCCAGTTGACCGGCAGGGCCCCTCGCCCCGTGACCCCGCAGATGCCGTCGCGATCGCCGGTCGCAAAGACCTGCTCGCTGCCGATGATGTCTTCACCCCAGACGTCGACGCCGACGATCGAAAGCGGCATGCGGATGCCGCCGCCAAGCACCTTCCTGGCCTGTTCCACCGGTACCCGCTTGCCGCGCATGATGCCGTTCAGGTCGCAAATCACCGCCTGGATACTTTCTATCGGGCCGTTCTGTTCGAGCCAGGCCTGAAAGGCTGCCGAGTCATCTGCATCAATTGACATATCGAATTGCTTTTTGTGATCACAATTTCTGGAAATTGACATAATCCGGGATTTGGAGTCAAGCTGCACCGGGTCGGCAGGATCGACCCTCCAATGCCCGGATGCCGGAGGAACCGCCGCCTTGAAAACCCTTGCTCTGCCCGCCCTTGATCGGCCGGAAGGCACGACGACTCACGACTATGTGTTTGCGCGCCTCCGGCAGGCGATCATGGTCGGGGCCTTCCGCCCCGGGACCTCCGTCACCATACGCGGCCTCGCAGACGCGCTGGAGAGCAGCCCGACGCCGGTGCGCGAAGCACTGCGTCAGCTCACCTCGATCGGTGCCCTGCAATTTCTGGAGAACCGGCGCATCGTAGTGCCGCGGATCACGCCGGCGCGCTTCGAGGAGCTGATCTCGCTTCGTATCACGCTTGAAAGCCACGCCGCTCGCAGGGCCGTTGCGCATCTCTCCGACCGGCAGATAGACCGCATCGTCGTGCTGGACGACGCAATCGAGGTCGCGATCCTCGCGGGACGGAAAGCGCAGGCGCTGATCGCCAATCAGGAATTTCACCGGCAGATCTATACGGCCAATCCCGACCAGGTCGCCATGCCGCTCATAGAGAGCCTCTGGCTCCAGCTCGGGCCGATCCTCGGCATCGCCATGGAGCACGTCACCGAATTCTACATCATCGACCGTCACCGTGAAGCCATCGAGGCCCTGAGACGGCGTGACGAGGACGCCGTGGCGCAGGCCATCGCCGCGGACATCCGCGAGGGCATCGGCGGCTTCGATCAGCAGGCGATCGGCAAGCTGCTCGCGCTGGCGGAGTAGAGCGAGGCAAGGCGGGTTTGCCCCTCTCCTCCCATTAACCCGAGGACTTTCGCGAAACCATTGCATCGGTGAGAACCCGAGATTTGCCCCTCACCCTAACCCTCTCCCCGTCAAACGGGGAGAGGGGACGAGTCCGCTTTGCCGATTGAGGCTGAAGCGGCACACAAGGGTGTCCCCTCTCCCCGCGCGCGGGGAGATGGCTAGGGTGAGGGGCAGACCTCAGGACTCAAAGCGCCGCTCATCTGCCCCTTGACCACCTGTTCGATCCCCTGCATATTGCTCAGATGTCAGACCAATTCTGGTCCTGGGAGAACCGGATGCCCCTGCAGGATAGAGCGATGCTCCTGCCCCTTCCGCCCGCCGATCGGGCGCAGCAGGTGATATCCGCTCTTGCCGATTACATTCAAAGATCGGGGCTCAATCCGGGGGACCGGCTGCCGGCGGAGCGGGAACTGATGGCGGCGCTCGCCGTGGGCCGCTCCACCATTCGCGAGGTGCTGAGCCATTTCCAGGCGCTCGGCGTCGTCGAGGCGCGCAAGGGCAGCGGCACCTATCTCCTGCGCGCCATCTCCACCGCGACCATCCATATGCCGCTGGCGCTCGACACAGAGCACCTTCGCGACGCGCTTCTGCAGACGCTCGAAGTGCGGCGCGGCATCGAGGTCGAGGCCGGCATGGTCGCATCCCGGCGCCGCACGGAGGCCGACCTCGTCAACATCGAAACGAAGCTCAACGAGATGGAGCGGGTTCATCTCGCCAAGGGGACGTCCGGCCCGGAAGACCTCGCCTTCCATCTTGCGATCTACGACGCGACTCACAATCCGCTCTTCAAACAATTGCTCGAGCAGATGCGCGAGGCCTTCGAACGCTTCTGGGACGAGCCCTTCGACCGTTCGGACTTCGCCAGGCGCTCCTTTCCCTTTCACCGAACGCTTTTCGATGCGATCGCGGCGCAGGACGCTGAGGCCGCGCGCGCGGAAACGCTGAAAATCCTCGCGGTTGTCGAGGAAGACATCAAGGAAATGTCCAAATGAACAACGGCCTCGACCCGTTCGAGAGAGCCTCCCTTATCGTCGCGCATGACGAGAGCAACGCTTTCGACGCCGTCGTACCGCCGATCGTGCAGACCTCTCTCTTCACCTTCAAGGACTATGACGAGATGGTCGCCTCCTATCGGGGCGAGCGCGTTCGGCCTATCTACACCCGCGGGCTCAATCCGACGGTCAGGCATTTCGAGGAGATGCTGGCGAAGCTCGAAGGCGCCGAAGACGCCATCGGTTTCGCAAGCGGCATGTCGGCGATCTCCTCCACAGTCCTCTCCTTCGTCGAGCCGGGCGACCGGATCGTCGCCGTAAAGCATGTCTATCCCGATGCGTTCCGCCTCTTCGGCACCCATCTGAAGCGCATGCGTGTCGAGGTCACCTATGTCGACGGGCGCGACGAAGAGGCGATTGCCAAGGCGCTTCCCGGCGCCAAGCTCTTCTACATGGAAAGCCCGACCAGCTGGGTGATGGACACGCACGATGTCGCAGCGCTTGCGGCTCTTGCGCGCCGGCAAGGGATCGTCACGGTCATCGACAACAGCTGGGCGAGCCCGGTGTTTCAGCAGCCGGTCTCGCTCGGCGTCGATCTCGTCATTCACTCGGCATCGAAATATCTTGGTGGCCATAGCGATGTCGTCGCCGGCGTCGTCGCCGGATCGCGCGAGCTGATCGGCCGCATCCGTTCGGAAGCCTATCCCTATCTCGGCGGCAAGCTTTCGCCCTTCGACGCCTGGCTGCTGATCCGGGGCATGCGCACGCTGCCGGTGCGGATGAAGGCACATGAGCGCTCGGGGCTCGCGGTCGCCCGCCGCCTGGCCGAGCATCCGCTGGTCGAAACAGTGTGCCACCCGGGCCTCGGCAACCATCTGCCGCCCGGTCTCTCCGGCACCTCCGGACTCTTCTCCTTCATTTTCCGCGAAGGCTTCGACGTGCGCCGCTTCGCCGATCACCTGAAACTGTTCAAGCTCGGCGTCTCCTGGGGCGGCCACGAAAGCCTCATCGTGCCGGGCGAAGTCGTCCTGGCGCAGAAAGCCGAGCCCAATTCCGCGGCAGCCTTCGGCATTTCACCGCGGTCGGTACGGCTCCATGTCGGCCTGGAGGGAACGGAGGCCCTCTGGAGCGATCTCGAAGCGGCGATGACAGCCGCTTCGTCAGGCTGACGAACACGCAACAAGCGAGAACAAAGGGAACAATAAAATGAGGAAACTGATCACAGCCACCCTGCTTGCCACGCTGATGGCCGGCAGCGCTCTTGCCGACACGAAGCTGAAGCTCGTCGAGGTCATCACCAGCCCCGAGCGCACCGAAACGCTGAAGTCGATCGTCGCCAAGTTCGAACAGGCGAATCCCGGTACGACCGTGGAGATCATTTCGCTGCCCTGGGGCGAAGCCTTCCAGAAATTCGCGACCATGGTCTCGGCCGGCGAAATCCCCGACGTCATGGAAATGCCGGACACCTGGCTGTCGCTCTATGCCAATAACGGCATGCTCGAAAGCCTGGAGCCCTATCTCGAAAAGTGGGAGCACACGCCTGGCCTCACCGAGCGCGCGCTCGAACTCGGCCGCGACGTCAATGACACCGCCTATATGCTGCCCTACGGCTTCTATCTCCGGGCGATGTTCTACAACAAGAAGCTGCTCTCGGAAGCGGGCGTCGCCGAACCGCCGAAGACGATGGACGACTTCGTCAAGGCTTCCGAGGCGGTCTCCAAGCTCCCGGGCAAATCGGGCTACTGCCTGCGCGGCGGTCCGGGCGGGCTCAACGGCTGGGTCATGTTCGGCGCGACCATGGCCGGCGATAACAAGTTCTTCAACGAGGACGGCACCTCGACGATGAACAGCGAGGGCTGGATCAAAGGCCTCACCTGGGTCATCGACCTCTACAAGAACGGGCTCGCGCCGAAGGACAGCGTCAACTGGGGCTTCAACGAGATCGTCGCCGGCTTCTACAGCGGCACCTGCGCCTTCCTGGATCAGGATCCGGACGCGCTGATCGCGATCGCTCAGCGCATGAAGCCGGAGGATTTCGGCGTGACCACCATGCCGAAGGGGCCGAGCGGCAAGGCCTTTACCACGATCGGCTTTGCCGGCTGGTCGATCCTTGCCGCCAGCCAGAACAAGGATCTCTCCTGGAAGCTGGTCGAGACGCTGGAGGGGCCGGAAGGCAACATCGAGTGGAACAAGCGCACCGGCGCGCTGCCCGTCCATAAGTCGGCCGAGAAGGACCCCTTCTATGCGAGCCCGCAGTTCAAGGGCTGGTTCGACGAACTCGCCGACAAGGACGTCGTGCTGACGGTCATGCCGACCTATCTCGAAGAATTCGCCTTCTTCAAGGATTCGCTTGCCATCAAGACGAGCCAGGAGGCCCTCCTCGGCGACATCACGCCGGAAGAGCTCGCCAATCAGTGGGCCGACTACCTGACAAAGGCGCAGCAGAAGTACCTCGCAAACAAAAAGTAATGCTCGACCGGCGGCGCTTAACCGCCGCCGGTCCTCCGACGTGATGAAAGAAGGCACGCCATCGATAACGGCGGTCAAAAATAGGGGAATTCCGACCAATGGCCTATGCCGCACGCCATGACGGCCTGCCCGCAATTCGCCCGCCGCTGATGAAGCGGATCGCCGACGCCTCTGCGCCCTATCTCTACACCGCCCCGGCGCTCATTCTGATCGTTACGGTCATGCTGGTGCCTCTGGTGCTCGGCATCTCCTACGCCTTCCGCGATATCCAGCTGCTCAACCCCTTCTCGGGCGGGTTCGTCGGCCTCGATCACTTCCGTGCCCTCGCCCAGGACCAGGCTTTCTTCCGTTCGCTGCGCAACACGCTCTGGTGGACCGGCGCCTCCGTCTTTCTGCAGTTCGCCTTCGGGCTCATTCTGGCGCTTCTGCTCGACAAACCTTTCTATGGGCGCGCGATCGCGCAGGCGCTCGTCTTCCTGCCCTGGGCGGTGCCGAGCTTCCTGGCCGGCCTCAACTGGGCCTGGCTTTTCAATCCCGTCGTCGGTCCGCTGCCGCACTGGCTCTTCGCCCTCGGCATCATGAGCCAGCCGACCAACATTCTGTCCGATCCCCAGCTTGCCATGTGGGGACCGATCGTCGCCAATATCTGGTGGGGCATTCCCTTCTTCGCAATCACACTGCTGGCGGCACTCCAGGCGATCCCGCGCGATCTCTACGAGGCGGCGAGCATCGACGGGGCCGGCCCGCTGCAGCGTTTCCTTTCGATCACGCTTCCCTTCCTGGCCCCGACGATCGCGATCACCATACTGCTGCGCACGGTCTGGATCTCCAATTTCGCCGATCTCATCATCGTCATGACCAATGGCGGACCGGCGGACCGAACCCAGATCGTCGCAAGCTACATCTTCACCCAGGCGTTCAAGCGGCTGGATTTCGGCTATGCCTCGGCGATCGCGCTGGTGCTGCTGGCGCTGCTCCTCGCCTATTCATTGCTGATCGTGATCCTGCGGCAGTGGCTCCTGAGCAAGGATTGAGACCATGCGCGCCAAACCAACATTTCTGACCATTGCCCACCGCCTGGCGATCCTCGCTTTTATCGCCTTCGCGCTCTTCCCTCTCTTCTGGCTGCTCAAGGTCGCCGTCACGCCGAACGATCTTCTCTATTCGGAAGGTATTCGTCTCTGGCCGTCGCGGGCGAGCCTCGAACACTTCGACTTCGTCCTGCGGCACAGCGCCTTCCCGGTGTTCTTCCGCAACAGCCTCATCGTTTCCGGGTCGACCGCCGTCATCGTCACCATCCTCGCCTCGCTCTCCGGCTACGCGCTTTCGCGCTTCCGTTTCCGCGGCAAATACTGGCTGGTCACGCTGATGCTGCTGACACAGATGTTTCCGCTGGTGATGCTGGTCGCGCCGATCTTCAAGATCCTCTCGCCGCTGGGGCTGACCAACAGTCTCACCGGCCTCGTCGTCGTCTACACCGCCTTCAACGTTCCCTTCGCGACATTCCTGATGCAGTCCTTCTTCGACGGCATTCCGAGGGACCTCGAAGAGGCGGCGATGATCGACGGCGCGACGCAGTTCGTCGCCTTCCGCCAGATCATCCTGCCGCTGACGCTGCCCGGCATTGCCGCGACCCTCGGTTTCGTCTTCACCGCCGCCTGGAGCGAACTGCTCTTCTCGCTGATGCTGATTTCCGGCAACGCGCAGGCGACCTTTCCGGTCGGGCTCCTGTCCTTCGTTTCGAAATTCTCGGTCGACTTCGGCCAGATGATGGCCGCCGGCGTGCTGGCACTGATCCCGGCCTGCCTCTTCTTCCTCCTCATTCAACGCTATCTCGTCCAGGGCCTCACGGCCGGCGCGGTGAAAGGCTGATACGCAATGGCTTCCATCGACATCGCCAACATCAAGAAGTCCTACGGTACCCACCCGGTGCTGCACGACGTCGACCTCAACATCAGCGACGGCGAATTCGTCGTGCTCGTCGGTCCCTCCGGCTGCGGCAAGTCGACCCTGCTGCGCATGATCGCCGGGCTTGAGAGCGTGACCGGCGGCGAGATCCGCATTGCCGGCAGGCGAGTCAACGAACTCGCCCCGAAGGACCGCGACATCGCCATGGTGTTCCAGTCCTATGCGCTCTACCCGCATATGTCGGTCGCGAAGAACATGAGCTACAGCCTGAGGCTCCGCAAGACGGCCAAGGACAGGATAACGACGGTCGTTGCGGGCGCCGCTGCCAAGCTCGGCCTCGACCCGCTGCTCGACCGCCGCCCCAGGGCGCTCTCCGGCGGCCAGCGCCAGCGCGTCGCCATGGGCCGCGCCATCGTGCGCCAGCCGAAGGCCTTTCTCTTCGACGAGCCGCTCTCCAATCTCGATGCGCGCCTGCGCGAGCAGATGCGCGCCGAAATCAAGAAGCTGCACAAGGATCTGGGCGCCACCTCTATCTATGTGACGCATGATCAGATCGAGGCGATGACCCTTGCCGACCGGATCGTCGCCATGAATGGCGGCGTAGTCCAGCAGGTCGGAAGCCCGCTCGATCTTTACGATCGCCCGGCCAACCTTTTCGTGGCCGGCTTCATCGGCTCGCCGGGCATGAACTTCTTCGAAGGCACCTATCATGCGGGCGAGGCGCCGCGCCTGGAGCTGGCGGGCGACATCGGCATTCCGCTGGACGCGGCCGCGCCCGTTCCGAACAACTCGAAGGTGACGCTCGGCATCCGTCCCGAACATGTCGTGCTTGCCGGCCACGGACCGGAGACGCTGCTTGCCGGCGTCGACCTGGTCGAGCCGACCGGCTTCGGCATCATCCTGCATCTCTCGGTCGGGCGGGCGGCCTTCAAGGCCTTCACCAATGACCGATCGTTTCTGACCGCATCCGGCACGGTCCCCGTCCGCTTTCCTGGCCACCACCTTCATTTCTTCGATACGGAGGGCAAACGCCTCTGAAATGCTCAGGGTCGCCGATGCATGGCAGCAGTCTGTGCTTAGCCAGAAGGAGCAATTGACTTCTCCCCGGCAAGGACTAGCTTCTTTCCTGTCGCACGTATCAACCGCACCGGCGCGCCATTTCTAAGAAGCAAGCACCGCCAAAGCAGATTTGACGATAGCCTTCCTTGCCCCGCGCCGGGCGAAATTGAGGAAGTATCATGCGAATTGCACTTGCTGCCCTGTCTTTTTTGGCACTCTCGCTCTGTCCGGTCGCCGGGCTCGCCCAGGAGGGCGATGCCGAAGCCGGCGCCACCGTCTTCAAGAAATGCGCAACCTGTCATGTCATCGACAAGGACCAGAACAAAGTCGGTCCGTCGCTGCAAGGCATTATCGGCCGGACGGCCGGCACCCATGAGGGCTTCAAATATTCGGATGCCATGGTCGAAGCGGGCAAGGGTGGTCTCGTCTGGGACGACGCGGCGCTGACCGAGTATCTCCGCAATCCCAAGGCCATGGTCAAGGGCACCAAGATGGTATTCCCCGGCCTCAAAAAGGACGAGGAGATTGCCAACGTCATCGCCTACCTGAAGCAGCATTCCAAATAGGAATACTTCCGGGGAGAGCGAATACGGTCTCTTTCCGATGATTTGCCAGTATTTTCCGTTCGTGCAATAATTGTGATCGGAACTCTGCGGATTGCGTATTCGTCTCACGGCCGATCATGGCGGGGGAGGGACAGGAAATGGCCGTGGTAGTGATTCTGGTTCTGCTGGCCGTCGGCTCAGTGTTGTTCCATTTGCTCAGTCCTTGGTGGTGGACCCCGATCGCCTCCAATTGGAGTTACATCGACAATACCATCACCATCACCTTCTGGATCACCGGCATCGCCTTCACTGCCGTGGTCCTGTTCATGGCCTATTGCGTCCTGCGCTTCCGCCACCGTCCCGGCAATACCGCCGCTTACGAGCCCGAGAACAGGAGGCTCGAAGGCTGGCTCGCGACGGGCACGACCTTCGGCGTCGCGGCCATGCTTGCGCCGGGCCTCTTCGTCTGGAACCAGTTCGTCACCGTCCCGCAGAATGCGTCCGAAGTGGAGGTGATCGGCCAGCAATGGTTGTGGAGCTTCCGGCTGCCCGGGGCGGACGGCAAGCTGGGCACGACCGAAACGCGCAACATCGTGCCTGAAAATACACTCGGGCTGAATACGACCGACGCCGCGGGCCAGGACGATCTCATCATAGAGGGCGGCGAGCTTCATCTGCCGGTCGGCAAGCCGGTCAAGATGCTGCTCCGGTCCGTCGACGTCCTGCACGATTTCTACGTTCCCGAATTCCGCGCCAAGATGGATATGGTGCCGGGCATGGTGACCTATTTCTGGTTCACGCCGACTCGGACCGGAACCTTCGAGATACTCTGCGCCGAACTCTGCGGCGTCGGCCACCCGCAGATGCGCGGTACCGTCGTGGTCGACACCGAGGAAGACTACCAGGCCTGGCTCGCCGAGCAGCAGACCTTTTCGCAACTGTCCGCATCGGCAGAAACAAGAGCGATTCCAGGAAAAGTATGTAGCGGTTTTCCGTCCGGAATTGCGACCGAACAAGGAACTGGAGCATTCGCGCTTTCCGAAGAAGAGCGGGAATGCTTAAGCCCGGCGTCGACAGCGGTCGCCGCCTCAGCGGCGCAGTAGGAGGCGCCGTGAAGTAGCCTCTGGGAGGAGATATGATGGTCGACGTCCGGTCCGGTATTGGCGAGGCACTTCCGCCTCCCGAAGTCGAGGATGTTGAGCTTTATCATCCGCATAGCTGGTGGACGCGCTACGTCTTCAGCCAGGATGCGAAAATCATAGCCATTCAATACGCGACCACCGCGATCGCCATCGGAATGGTGGCGCTGGTGCTCTCCTGGCTGATGCGTCTGCAGCTCGGCTTTCCCGGCACATTCGATCTGATCGATGCCGAGGCCTACTACCAGTACATCACCATGCATGGAATGATCATGGTGATCTATCTGCTCACCGCGCTCTTCCTCGGCGGTTTCGGCAACTATCTGATCCCGTTGATGGTCGGCGCGCGCGACATGGTGTTCCCCTACGCCAACATGCTGAGCTACTGGATCTATCTGCTCGCCGTCCTCGTTCTGGCCGCAAGCTTCTTCGCGCCGGGAGGACCGACGGGCGCAGGCTGGACGCTTTATCCGCCGCAGGCGGTCCTTTCCGGAACGCCCGGCGGCAGGGACTGGGGCATCATCCTGATGCTTTCCTCGCTGATCATCTTCATCATCGGCTTCACCATGGGTGGCCTCAACTATGTCGTGACAGTGCTTCAGGGCCGTGCGCGCGGCATGACGCTGATGCGCCTGCCGCTGACGGTCTGGGGCATCTTCACCGCGACGGTGATGGCGCTGCTTGCCTTCCCTGCCCTTTTCGTCGCCTGCGTCATGATGCTCTTCGACCGGCTGCTCGGCACGAGCTTCTTCATGCCGGCCATCGTCGAAATGGGCGAGCAGCTGCAATATGGCGGCGGCAGTCCGATCCTCTTCCAGCACCTGTTCTGGTTCTTCGGTCACCCGGAAGTCTACATCGTCGCGCTGCCCGCCTTCGGCATCGTCTCCGATCTCATCAGCACCCATGCCCGCAAGAACATCTTCGGCTACCGCATGATGGTTTGGGCGATCGTCATCATCGGCGGCCTCTCCTTCATCGTCTGGGCGCACCACATGTATGTGAGCGGCATGAACCCGTATTTCGGCTTCTTCTTCGCCACGACCACGCTGATCATCGCGGTGCCTACGGCGATCAAGGTCTACAACTGGGTGCTCACCCTCTGGCGCGGCAACATCCACCTGACCCTGCCGATGCTCTTCGCCCTCGCCTTCATCGTCACCTTCGTCAATGGCGGGCTGACGGGCCTCTTCCTCGGCAATGTGGTCGTCGACGTGCCGCTCTCCGATACGATGTTCGTGGTCGCCCATTTCCATATGGTCATGGGCGTGGCGCCGATCATGGTCATCTTCGGCGCCATCTATCACTGGTATCCGAAAATCACCGGCCGCATGCTCAACGAAGCGCTTGGCCAGATCCATTTCTGGGTGACCTTCGTCGGCGCCTACGCCATCTTCTTTCCGATGCATTATCTCGGTCTCATCGGCGTACCGCGCCGCTATCACGAGCTCGGCGAGGCGTCCTTCCTGACGACGTCGGTCGCAGAGTTAAACGCCTTCATCAGCGTCATGGCGCTTCTCGTCGGAGCTGCGCAGATCGTGTTCCTGTTCAATCTCGCCTGGAGCCTGCGCCACGGCCGCGAGGCCGGCGGCAATCCCTGGCGGGCGACGACGCTCGAATGGCAGACGCCGGAGACGCCGCCGCCACACGGCAACTGGGGCGACGAGCTGCCCGTAGTCTACCGCTGGGCCTATGATTACAGCGTCCCCGGCGCGCCCGAAGATTTCATCCCGCAGAACCAGCCGACTCCCGGCCGCCCGAGTCACGAGGCCGACTCATGAGCATCGTCGCCTTCTTCCTGGCGGCGATCGCCGCGATCGTCGTCTGGTGGCTTGCCGGACAGCGCCTGACGTCGCGCCCGTGGCTCGAGGTCGGCTATTTCCACGACCGCCGGGGCACAGCACGTTTGCCGCCGGCAAAAATCGGCCTCTGCGTGTTTCTCGCCGTCGTCGGCGCCCTGTTTTCACTTGCGATAAGCGCCTATTTCATGCGCATGGCGTCGTCCGACTGGGGCGCGCTGCCTTTACCCGGCCTTCTCTGGCTCAACACGGGGCTCCTCGCCGCCGGCAGCATCACACTGCACTGGACCAGGGTGGAGGCGCAACGGCGGCATGACGAGGCGGTGCGCAACGGTCTCCTTGCGGCGCTCGCCTTGGGTCTCGCTTTCCTCGTCGGTCAGCTCTTCGCCTGGCGCGCACTGGCGGGTGCCGGATATTTCCTCGCCGGAAACCCGGCCAACAGCTTCTTCTACCTGCTTACGGGCATGCACGGCTTGCATATCCTCGGCGGACTCTTCGCTCTGGGCCGGGTAACCGCACGTGCCTCGCAGGCGCCGCCCGACGACAGGACGCGCCTGTCGATCGAGCTTTGCGCCACCTACTGGCATTTCATGCTGTTCGTCTGGCTGGTTCTCTTCGCTCTTTTTGCCGGCTGGGCCAGCGGCGTCATCGATTTCTGCCGCCAACTGCTGACATAGGAACCGTCGAACATGTCTGCTCCGATCAAGAACCCCGCAGCAGAAACGCTCCCGCGCAAGTCCGGCCTGGCGGGGCTCGCGGCGGACTGGGCCTCCGACCAGCGCACCTTCAAGGACGTCTCCTGGGGGAAGGCCATGATGTGGATCTTTCTCCTCAGCGACACCTTCGTCTTCGGCTGCTTCCTGCTTGCCTACATGTCTGCGCGGATGTCCACCGCCGTTCCATGGCCGAACCCGAGCGAGGTCTTCGCGCTGGAGATCGGCGGGGTGCACATGCCGCTGATCCTGATCGCCATCATGACCTTCGTGCTGATATCGAGCAGCGGCACGATGGCCATGGCCGTCAACTACGGTTACCGCCGCGACAGGCGCAAGACCGCAGCGCTGATGCTTCTGACGGCGCTGTTCGGCGCCACCTTCGTCGGCATGCAGGCCTTCGAATGGACGAAGCTGATCGCCGAGGGCGTGCGGCCCTGGGGCAATCCCTGGGGAGCTGCGCAATTCGGCTCTACCTTCTTTATGATCACCGGCTTTCACGGGACCCACGTCACCTTCGGCGTGATCTTCCTGCTGATCATCGCCCGCAAGGTCTGGCGCGGCGACTTCGAATCGGAGCGGCGCGGCTTCTTTACCAGCCGCAAGGGCCGCTACGAGATCGTCGAGATAACCGGCCTCTACTGGCACTTCGTCGATCTGGTCTGGGTCTTCATCTTCGCATTCTTCTATCTGTGGTGAGGAGGGCATCATGGCTCACGCGGAGACACATGCGGCACAACATGCGGCGATCCATACGGAGCACCAGCAGCACCCGATCAAGCTCTATCTCCTGGTCTGGGGCCTGCTCTTCATACTCAGTGCCTTGTCATACCTGGTCGACTATTTTGGCCTGCAGGGCTATCTCCGCTGGTCGCTCATCCTGATCTTCATGATGCTCAAGGCGGGCCTGATCGTGGCCGTGTTCATGCACATGGCATGGGAGAGACTGGCGCTGATCTACGCGATCATCCTGCCCCCGCTACTGGTGCTCGTCTTCGTCGCGCTGATGGTGTCGGAATCGAACTATATCCTCTTCACGCGCCTCACCTTCTTCGGCGGCGGCGAGTAAGGGCGGCAGCAGGCTCAGGCTGCGGAAAGCGCCCGCTCTCATTTTCGACTCCCGAGTTTCCTGACCTGCTTGCCGACGTTCTCCCGCCATGCCTTTACGGCATGCTCTTGTTGTCCTTCCCTTGGCATTAGACCCCCCTCAACCGCCTGCCGGCACCTTCTCCCCGCAAGCGGGGAGAAGGGACAAGCGGCGCCAACTGAACCCCGCATTCACTGCCCGCTCGAGGGAGCGAGCGGGCGCGGCATATCCCTTCTCCCCGCCTGCGGGGAGAAGGTGGCGGCAGCCGGTTGAGGGGCAATCCCACGCTCGGCCTTACCTTGGACCGCTAGGTCCGCAAAAGGCAGATCCCGTGAATAACGACTCGGCACGGAATTTCCGCACCGCTCAGCGAAGAACTACTGCTTGACCCGCCCAAGCAACCGGCACCGATCTGGTCGTGCAGCACGATGATTATGTCGTAGACAGGCTCAACTCGCGGCGCATCAGGCTCTAATATCCGGCTTCAAAATTAACCAGGGTCGCATCAATGGCAGAGTTTCCGGAAAAGGCGAAGGTCGTAATCGTAGGACTGGGCGGCATCGTCGGCGCGTCGATCGCCCACCATCTCATCGAGCGTGGCTGGGACGATATCGTCGGCATCGACAAGTCGGGTATCCCGACGGATATCGGCTCCACGGCACATGCTTCCGACTTCTGCTACACCACCAGCCACGACTATCTCTCGGTCTGGACGACGCAATATTCGATCGACTTCTTCGAAAAGATGGGTCACTACGCCCGCATTGGCGGCCTTGAAGTCGCACGCACCGGCGACCACGCCTGGATGGAGGAGATCAAGCGCAAGCTTTCCTCCGCCAAGGCCTTCGGCACCCGCGCACACTATGTCTCGCCGGCCGAAATCAAGAAGCTGTTCCCGCTGATCGAGGAGGATCAGGTGATGGGCGGCATGTTCGATCCGGATGCCGGCCTCGTCATCCCGCGCTCACAGACGGTTGCCGGCAAGCTGGTCGATGCGGCCGAAAAGTCCGGCAAGCTGCAGATCTTCGGCAATACGCCGGCAACTGCGCTCCTTGTCGAGAACGGCCGCATCAAGGGCGTGGTCACGCATCGCGGCACGATCATGGCCGACCACGTCGTCGTCTGCGCCGGCATCTGGGGTCGCCTGATCGCCGAAATGGTGGGCGAAGACCTGCCCGTCATGCCGGTCGATCATCCACTGACCTTCTTCGGCCCGTACAACGAATTCGAAGGCACCGGCAAGGAAATCGGCTTCCCATTGCTGCGCGATCAGGGCAACTCGGCCTATATGCGCGACACCGGCGACCCGAAGACCACCGAGGGCGGCCAGATCGAATGGGGCTATTACGAGACCACCAATCCGCGCCTCTGCCATCCGCGCGACATTCTCGAAAAGCACGAGGCACGCCTGTCGCCCTCGCAGCGCGATCTTGACATGGAGCAGATCATCGAGCCGCTGGAGCGCGCCATGGAGCTGACGCCGATCCTCGGCGAGCTCGGCTATAACGAGGGCCACTCCTTCAATGGCCTGCTGCAGGTATCGGCCGCCGGCGGCCCCTCCTGCGGCGAGAGCCAGAAGGTGCGCGGCCTCTGGTACTGCGTCGCCATCTGGGTGAAGGACGGCCCGGCCTACGGCAAGCTGATCGCCGACTGGATGACGGACGGGCGTACCCATACCGACCACGCCTCGATCGACTACGCCCGCTTCTATCCGCACCAGCTCGAAGAGAAGTTCATCGAAGGTCGCTGCTTCGAGGCGGCGCAGAAGATCTACTTCCCGGCCGTGCATCCGCGCGAGCCCTACGTGACCGGCCGCAACGCCAAGCGCTCGCCCTTCTACGAGCGCGAGAAGGAGCTCGGCGGCTACTTCATGGAACTCGGGGGCTGGGAGCGCGCGCACGGCTATGCCGCCAACGAGCACCTCCTGGAAAAATACGGGAATCGCGTTCCGGTGCGCGAGAACGAGTGGGACAACCGCCACTTCTGGCGCGTTTCCAACGCCGAGCATCTGGCGATGAGCGAGGATTGCGGCATCGTCAACCTCTCGCACTTCCACATGGTCGATATCGAAGGCCCGGATCATGTCGAGCTTCTCGAGTGGCTTTGCGCTGCCAGGATCGGTGGAGACGGCAATATCGGCAAGGGCATCTACACCCATTTCCTCGATGACGAGGGCATGGTGCGGGCCGACTTCACCGTCTTCCGCATGGCCGACCGCTGCCGTCTCGTGAACGGCGCCGATGCCGGCCCGCGCGACTTCCACTACATGCGCCGTGTCGCGGAAGACCGGGGCCTCGACGTCACCATCACGGACGTCTCGGAGAAGTTCGTCACCATCGGCATCTGGGGCCCGAATGCCCGTGAGACACTGAAGAAGGTGGTGGCGGAACCGGCCGGCCTCGATCCTGAGAACTTCCCCTTCGCCGCGATCAAGCAGATCGAGATCGCCGGCAAGCCGGTCTCTGCCTTCCGTATCTCCTATGTCGGCGAGCAGGGCTGGGAACTGCACATGAAATACGAGGACGGTTTGGCCGTCTGGGATGCGCTGCGCGCCACGGGTGTCATGGCCTTCGGCGTCGAGACCTATGCGAACTCGCGCCGCATGGAAAAGAGCCTGCGCCTGCAGAACGCCGATCTTCTCACCCACTACAATCTTATCGAGGCCGACCTTGCTCGTCCGAAGGTCAAGGAAGCGGATTTCCGCGGCAAGGCGAAGCATCTGGAGTACAAGGCGCGCGAGCACCAGCCCGCCATGCTCTGCACGCTCGTCATGACGGAGAACACCGACAGGAACGGGGTGAAGCGCTACCCGGTCGGCAACCTGCCGGTCATGGACCCCGGAACCGGAGAGGTGCTGGTCGACGAGCTCGGCCGCCGCTCCTACACCACTTCCATAGCCTACGGTCCGACGATCGGGAAGAACATCGCGCTCGCCTATCTGCCCTGGTCCCATTGCCAGGTCGGCCGCAAGCTCAACGTCGAGTATTTCGCCGAAACCTACCCGGCCGAGGTTGTCGGCGTCGGCTACAAGCCGCTCTACGACCCGGAGAACCTGAAGCCGCGGACGTAACCGGTTTCGCCCTGCGCGCGCGTCCTTTGGAGCGATTCAGTGTTTCGTCGAAGCACTGAATCGCTCCACGTTCTTGGAACGCCCCGTTCCGGCCGGAGATGCGCGCGCATGGTTTCGTTTCGATCCGACCTGAATTCATCGTGATCTGATGCCGGCAAGCTCGAATTGGTCGGCGACCTCTACGCCGGGCGGCCGCTCCTGAGCGGCAAATTGGAGCCGGTGGAAGGCTGGCGGTTCGGCGTGAAGGAGGCAAAAGGCAGCGTCTAAGCCGCGATCCTCATTCCTGTGACGCACGCAGGAATGAGGATCGGAAAGTGGCTACATTCTACAGCAGGCTCTCGATCATGATGGGCAATTCGCGCACCCGCCTTCCGGTCGCGTGGTGAATGGCATTGGCTACCGCCGCCGACATGCCCACAAGCGCGATTTCACCGAGCCCCTTTACCCCCAGCGGGTTGGCTATCGTGTCTTCCTCATCGACGAAATGGGCTTCGATGTGCGGCGTATCGAGGTTCACCGGCACGAGATAATCGGCCATATGCGCATTGATCGGACGCCCGTCGCGCCTGTCGAGTACGGTCCGTTCCATGATTGCCATGCCGATGCCGCCGATCATGCCGCCGATGCACTGGCTCGTTGCAAGCTTCGGGTTCACGACCCGGCCGACGCCGTAGGTTCCCAGCGCCCGCCTGACCTTGATGGTCTTCACGTCCGGGTCGATCGCGACCTCCGCGAAGACCGCGCCGAACGAGTGCATGGAATAGTTTTGCGCGGTGTCGGGATCGCGGGACGCGCTCCCCTCCCCGGCAAGGGGGGCGCTGCCGGCGGAGGACACGAGATCGGCATAGGAGATTCCGCCCTCGGACTGTCCTTTCACGAACACCATGCCGTTTCGCCATTCCAGCGCTTCCGGCGATTGCCCGGCGAACCCCGCATTGCCGCCGCCCTTTGCGGCAAGCACGACCGCCTTCGCCTGAAGGTCGAGGCATGCGGCCCTGATCGCGGAGCCGACCGAAGCCATGGTCATCGACCCGCCATGGGGCGGCGTCGCCGGAAAGTCGGAGCGGCCAAGAGAGAACCGGATTCTCTCGACGGGAATTCCCAGATAGTCCGCGGCGACCTGCGACATCGAGGTGTAGGTGCCCGGCCCCATATCGCTTGCCGCCGCCTCCACTTCAACGATCCCGTCGGGAAGAAGCCTTACTCGTGCGTTTGCCGGGGCAAACAGGCATGGATAAGAGGCATTGGCCATTCCATAACCGATCAGAAGGCGCCCGTCCCGCATCGAGCCCGGCCCGGGCGTCCGCCGGCTCCAGCCGAAGCGCTCTGCCCCGAGATCGTAGCACTTCAGCATCGATCGGCTGGAGAAGGGCACCTGCCGTCCCTCGTCGATCTGCGGTTCGTTGATCCGCCGCAAGTCGATCGGGTCCATCTGAAGCTTGTGGGCCAGTTCGTCGATCGCACATTCCAGCGCGTGGATGCCGCTCGCCTCGCCGGGCCCCCGCATGTAAGTCGGTGTGCTGGCGTCCAGAGGAATGAGACGATAGCTCGTGCGGACGTTCGGGCAGGAATACATGAAGCTCGTCACGGAGGTGAGAGCCTCCATGAACTCCTCGTAACGGCTCGTCTCCCCTGCCCCTTCATGGACGATACTGATGAGCTTGCCGTCGGGCTGCGCCCCCAGAGCGATGCGCTGCAGCGTGTAAGGCCGATGTCCCGTCGCGAAGAACATCTGTTTGCGCGTCAGCACGAGCTTTACCGGGCGGCCGACGTGCCGCGCGGCCAAAGCCGCCAGGGTGACGTGCGGCCAGGTTCTCAGGCTGGTGCCGAACGCACCGCCGATGAACGGGCAGATCACCTGCACGTTCTCGGGCGGAAGCCCGAAAATGGCGGCGATTTCCGCCTGCTCGTTGACGACGAACTGGCTTTTGCTCCAGAGCCTCAGGCGGTCGCCGTTCCAGGCGGCGATCGTCGCGTGCGGCTCCATCGGGTTGTGGTTCTCGCGCGCAATGACATAGTCCGCCTCGACCTTCACGGGCGCGGAGTCGAAAGCCTTGTCGGCGTCGCCGCGCGCGACATCGGCCTCGGTCCGGGCTCCCGGCCGGCGCGCGACGGCCGGGATGACCTGCTCGGCGGCATGTGCATCGACCTGCGGCTGGCGGGCGGAGTAGGTGATCCTGAGCTCGTTGGCCGCATGCTCCGCCTGATCGAGCGTTTCGGCAACGACGATGGCGACCGGTTCTCCGAAGAAGCGTATCTCGGAGTCCTGCAGGACGTGAAGCCGTTCTCCGGACGGCGGATCGATGGGACCGCGGTGTTCGTTGTAGGCAAGCCGCTGCGCGTTGTGGTGACTGATGACGGCCACGACACCCGGCATTTTCTCGACGGCCGCGCGCTCGATGGACTCTATCCGCCCGAGCCCGACGGTGCTGCCAACGACGACCGCATAGGCCTGGCCTTCCTGATTGAATTCAGCCGCATATTTCGCCTGGCCCGTAACCTTGAGGCGGCCATCGATGCGCGACAAAGGTGTACCGATTGCCGTCGTCATGCCACTTCTCCTGCCATCTCGAGTGCTCGAACGATCGTTGCGGGGAGGAGCTTCACCTTGTATCCGTTTCCGGAGAGCGGGCGCGTTCCCTCGGTCGAAACCGCCGCAGCCGCCTCGTATGAGATGCGTGAGGCGGGCTTGCCCAGCAGAGCCGCTTCGACGGCGTTCATGCGCCACGGCCGCGTGCCGACGCCCCCTGCGGCGATGCGGGCCTCCTTGACGAGTCCGTCCTCGATGTGAAGCGCCGCCGCCGCCGATACCAGGGCGAATTCGTAGGAGGACCGGTCTCGCACCTTCAGGTAGCGGGCCTTCCTCGCATAGGGGCCATTCGGAATTCGAATCTCGGCAATGAGCTCCCCCGGCTCAAGCGTATGCTCGAGATGGGGCGTGGCCTCCGGCAGCCTGAAGAGGTCCGTCACCGGGATCGCCCGTTCGCCGCGAGGCCCTTTCAAAAGGAGCGTTGCATCGAGCGCAACGAGAGATACCGCCAGATCAGAAGGATGGGTGGCGGCGCAATGTTCGCTGGTGCCGAGGATTGCGTGCCCGGCATTCAGGCCGCCGATCGCCGAGCACCCGGAGCCCGGCACGCGCTTGTTGCATGCTGCATCCAGCATGCGGAAATAGGGACAGCGGACCCGCTGCAGCAGATTGCCGCCGATCGACGCCACGTTGCGGAGCTGCGGCGACGCGCCCTCCGTCAGGGTCTCCGGAATGAGGGGCTGCAGTCTGCGCACGTCCTGATTGGCGGCGACCTCGGACATGCGCGCCAGCGCGCCGATGACGATCGCCTCATCCGTGGCCCGGATGTAGTTCAGCGGCAGGCGGTTGATGTCCACGACTTTTTCCGGCGTCTCCACCTCCTCGCGCATCAAGTCGACGAGGGTCGTCCCGCCGGCAAGATATCTGGCTCCGGCAGCGGCTGCGGCGATCGCTTCGGACTCGCTGGTCGCCCGTTGAAATTCGAAGGGTCTCATGTGCGATCCTCCTTGGCGGCCTGGGCGACGGCGGCGACTATCCCGGGATAGGCGCCGCAGCGACAGATGTTGCCGCTCATCCAGTAGCTGATCTCCTCGGCCGAGGATGCATGCCCCTCGCGGATGCAGCCGAGCCCCGACATGATCTGTCCCGATGTGCAATAGCCGCATTGAAAGGCGTCATGCTCGATGAAGGCCGCCTGCAACGGATGAAGCGTCTCCCCGTCCGCCACGCCCTCGATGGTCGTGATCGTCGCGCCGTCATACATGACGGCGAGCGCGAGACAGGCATTGACACGCTTGCCATCTATCAGCACCGTGCAGGCACCGCACGCACCCTGGTTGCACCCCTTCTTGGTGCCGGTCAGAGAGAGCCTCTCCCTCAGCATATCCAGAACGGACAATCGGGGATCGACCCGAAGATCGGTCGCAGTTCCGTTGACCGTGAAAGATACCTCGACCGCGTCGCGTGCGCCCTCGGTGGGAGCCTGGGCATAGGCTGAGCCAACGACCTCCGGCAGAACGGCGAGTGCCGCCGCCCCTCCGCTGACCTGAAGAACCGTTCTACGCGTCAGGCTGATTTCCGAAAGCGCGTCGGCGATTGAATTGCCGGTCCCCGCCTTCGGCGCTTCATTTCCTGGATCTGTCGATGGCACGGCGAATTCTCCCCTGTGAAAACAGAAACTGCTTCAACATCCCGGGGGCTCAGGCGAGATACTGCACGCAAGAGAACCGATCTGCAGATGAAGGAGAAAAGCCCGCCGACGCCCCAGGAAATAATCGCCATTGAAGCGTAGTCAGGAGTTGCGGAAATCGCACATGAAAATAAGTGAAATTATGTGAAGCCGCGGCACGGGGAAATCACGTCACACTCGCCGCGTACGACCTGATGTGAGCGCTCGCACCGAGTCGCCGCAACACGGCGTCTGCGCGTCTCATATCCTCGGTCGCGAATCCCTCCCCAAACCGCTCGTAGACGGGATGCAGCGTCTCGAAAGCCCTCTGATGTTCGCCTTCGTCCAGATAGTGTTCGCAGAGGGACGTAGCGGCACGCAACTCCCAGGCCAGAGCACCCTGACGAGAACCGAGGCGCATCGCCTCCAGCAGCAGCATCTCCGATCCCGCCAGGCCAAGTTCTCGATGGATCAGACCCTTGATCCTCAGGAGTTCCGGCGCACACCAGGCTTCCGAGCACTCCCTGGCCCGCTGGAGAGCCTCTTCCATGGCCCCGATCGCCTCGGCCGCGCGCCCCCTCCGTGCGACCTCAAGCGCATAGACCGCCAATCCCCTGGTGAAAACGGGGCCGCGGAAGGTGGTGCGAAGAAGGCTTATTGCTTCCTTCAGAATTTGCAGGCCGGCCTCGTCCCCCCGTTTCAGCCGGAGGATGCCATCGAAAAACTCGCCTATGGTCCTCCAGACTTCCATGCCCTTCCTGGCGGTTCGTTGGAGAACAAGCTTGCTGAAGCGCTCAAGGGCTGCGAGATCGCCTACGTTCCATGCGACGGGACACCCGCCTTCCGTCAGGGCATAGGAGATCGTTCCCGGATGGTCCAGAGCGATCGCATCTTCCACGTTCTGGACGGCCAGAACGAATGCCTGATCGGGAAAGCCCTGGAGCCAGAGGATTTGCGCGAGAAAACAGCGGGACGTAATCCGCTGATCGAACTGGAAGGTGACGAGATCGGACCTGACGTCGTCCGACGCGAGCGCCCGCTCGATGTACCTTCTCGACTTGACGAGATCGCCGAGGAAGAAATTGGAGATGCCCTGCATCCGCCATGCATTCATCTGTACGCTCGGGTCGTCCGACACCCTTGCCAGCCGCTCGAACCGACGGCTGAGTTTCACTGCCTCGTGACACATGCCCCTGTTACGCGTATCGACCCAGAGGCCCCATATGGCCTGGAGCCTGTGACTGAGGCTGCGCTGGCGGCCAGCGAGCTTATAAACCTTCATCCAGGCGGACCTGGTGTGAGCGCCCGCCCCTTCGATATTCATATAGGCGCCGCCGAGCGCGGCATAAAAATCGAGCGCCCTCGGATCCGTCTGCTCCGATAGATTCAGCCCCGAAAGTGCCTGCTGAACGCGTCTGCGGCATTCGTCGACGAGCGAGCGTTCGAACCAAGCAGGAAGGGCCGCGATCGTCAGGTCAAGAAGCGTTTCGGCGTCGCCCTCGTCCGAGGATGCCCAGTCCAGCGCCGCCCGGACTTCCTGGAGTTCGAAATCGCTGAGCGACGGTGGCAGTGCCGAGTCGGCGCCTCGGCCCCGCGCAAGAATGCTCCGGACGTAAGCCGCATGCTGCCCGCGTACGAGTCTTTCGTAGCCGCTGCCATGAAGCCGCTCCGCGGCATATGCCCGGGTGGTGTCCAGAAGCCGGAAATGCTGAAGGCCTCCGATCGAAGCTACGCTCAGCAGGGACTTGCGATAGAGAAGGTTCAAACCGTCCAGAACGTCCTGCTCGGACAGGCTTTCGCCCGAGGCAACCGCAACCGCGGTTTCGGGCGTGAACGGCGATTGCAGAACCGAAAGCGTCATCAGGAGTCGCTGCTCTGTCGGCGAGAGCAGGACATAGCTCCAGTCAAGCGCTGCCCGCATCGTTCGCTGTCGCGGCGCACCGGTGCGCAGCCCGTCGGTAAGGATGCTCAGGTGCTGGTCCAGCCGCGTAAGCAAACCCGACAAGCCGAATTCCTCGACTCTGGCGGCAGCGAGCTCGATCGCGAGAGGCAGCCCGTCAAGCCTGGCGCATATCTTTCCGATCGCCGCGACGCTGCCGGGCTCGAACGGCAACACGCAGCCGGAAGCTGCCGAGCGTTCCATGAACAGATCGATCGCGGGATAGGACGCGTCCGTGATGATGTCTTCCATGATTTCATCCGCCGGAAACGGGAGAGGCTGGAGCCGCGTGACCCACTCTCCGCGGATGCGCAGGACTTCGCGGCTCGTAACCAGGATGCGCAACGCACTCGTGCTCTTCAGCAGCAATTCGACCAGATTGGCCACGCCGTCGACGACGTGCTCGCAAGTGTCGAGAATGACGAGAGCTCTCGCCTCCGACAATGCTCCGACGATCGCCTCTGTCGGCGACCGGTCGGAGACCGAAAGCCCCAATGCACGCGCCGCGGTGGAGGCGACGAGCCGCTCGTCCCTCAGGCCCGCGAAATCTATATGGTAGACGTCCTCCCTGTCCGCGTGTTGCCATCGCTTGCCGATTTCCAGCGCCACGGCCGTCTTGCCGATGCCGCCCGCTCCCGTCAGCGTCACAAGCCGATGATCAAGCAGTCTCTCGGTGATGTCGCGCAGGGCGTCGTCTCGGCCGATCAGTCCGGTGAGCGTTGCCGCCATTCGCCTGCGCTCGACGATCGGATTCCCGGTTCGGCCACCTCGATTGTCGTCCGGCACCACCAACGCGTAGCCCCGGCCGCTGCGGTTGACGATGCAGACACCGCCGCCGTAGCTCGAAAGCGTTCTTCGGAGATTCCTGATCTGGACCCGCAGCGTATTTTCCTCCACGATGCTGTCCGGCCAAACAGACTTCATCAGTTCGCGAGCGCTGACGGTCTGGCCGCGCTTGCGAGCGAGGCACAGAAGTATATCGAGTGCACGAGACCCGATCTTCGCCGGCTTGCCGTCCGCAAGCAGCACCCGATCCTGCAGGAGAAGCTTGCACCTGCCGATCCTGATCGCACTGGGATGCATTAGGCCCCCTCTCCCACCATAGCAGCCGCCGGGGATCGTTGCTTTTGACTGGGAACTCGCACCTTGAGTGGCGCAGTATGTTGAAATCAATTGGCCATCGAGAAAACTCGAAATCTCGGTGGTTATGCTGCTTGGGCTGATGCCCTCAAGACACCGGAATTTTCCACTTTTTACATGCGTCAGCAAGCTGGCGATGCCGCGGCGGTAAAAAACGCCGGTCTCGACCCGAACAACTTTTCGTCAACTGGCCCCATAGCCTGGCGGACGCGCCCGGGGTCCGGGGGCGCTCGCCGACGTCAGGGCAGCCTGAGAGAATGAAGAGGGCGCCGCTCCGATGCGCATGAGGAACTCCGCCGGCGATACCGGCTGGAGCATCCGGGCGGCTTGACTGAAATGCGGCAGACCGCACCACAAGTCGCGGTCCCCAACGATGTACATCCGGTAGCGGGCTCGCGTCACGGCCACATTCAATAGATTCGGCTTGGAAGCGGCCCATGTCGCCGCGCCACGTCGCGCCGCATCGGTCCCGAGCACCATGAAGACGGCGTTTTCCTCCTTCCCCTGGAAGGTGTGGACCGTTCCGACCCTGTCTCTCAGCCATCTGGCCAGTTTCTTCGGGCGCGGCACCGGTGTGCCATCCGGTCCGATCCAGGTCGCCTTCTCGATCTCGCGCTTCAACGCGCTCTTCGTTTCCTTGAACGGGGAGATGACATAGATGTCCGGCAAGCCTCCGTCCCGCCGAAAACTTGCCGTCACCACCTCGGCGACGAACGCAACCTGTTCCGGGACCGTCTGCTTGCCGGCAACCCGCCCCTTGATGTCGATCCAGGCGCTGTCGCCATAATGCGGCGCGACATCGGCCGAAGGAGCGGGATTCCCGCCGCCGAACACCATCTTTCCGCCGTAGGCTGTCCAGTTGGCCAGGCTGAACATCGGATCGCAGCAACGGCGGTGCACACGCAAGGGACTGCCTATCCAGAGGTTTCCTTCGCCATCGATGGGGATCGCCGTACCGAACCGGTTTGCCGCATCCGCCAGCGTCTGGGCAGATGTCCTTGAAGGGGCATAATGGCCGTCTTCGGTATGGAGCGAGAGCCCTGCAAGGGCCTGAATGAAGGCCGCCGGAAGCGTGAACACCGGCTCGATCTGCAGCGGATCGCCGATTACCACGGCCCGCCGCGCTCTCATGAGCGCTCCCACGGCTGCCTGCGGCACCGCCTGGCCGGCTTCATCAATGAAGAGCCAGCCGATCTCCCCCGCTTCAAGTCCCTCAAACTGGCGAGAAAACGACGCGAATGTCGTCGACACCACCGCTACGATCATGAAGAAGCCCTGCCAAATGGCCGGGATCGTCTTGCGGTTCACCGGAATGTTGCCGGAGAGCAGTTTGTTCACGGCGACTATGTTTCCGCCGAAACCTCCCTTCTTCTGCCCTACCTCGGCGAGCCACGCCGCGTGCAGCCGCAGCGCCGCTTCGAAGAGGTCCGACCGTCTGCTTGCCAATTCGTCGGAGTGCCACAGGCCGGCGATCTGGAACCTGTCCGTCTCAAGATCCGAGAGAGCTTCGGGAAGAGCCGGTTGGCCGAGAGCCTCTCCCAGCTGGCGGAACTCCTCTCTCTTTTGGTCCCATGCATTTTGCCGGGCCTCGTGATCCGCTCTGCATCTTTCATGTTGCGCGGCCGCTTGCCCCAATGCGGAACGCGATGCCTTCAATGATCGTTTGAGAAGAAGCAACCGATCATTGACCGAAATCTGCGCCTGCGCATTCTCCGCCTTGCTCCTCCTGTGGCTGCGGCCTGCCTTTGTCGGAAACATGCCATGCCACCATGCCGGCGATACTCGATCGAGCAGGCGCTCCTGTTCCTTCAGTTCGGAAATGCGAACCTCCAGGGCACGCATTTCATCGAGCGCTGCGTCATGCGAACGCTGTGCCGCTTGCAGATCATCCGCCGACCGGCGCAACTGCAACGAAGCGTCGCGGCAGACGTGTTCGCGAGAGCCGAAGCCGATTTCGGCGAAAAGATCCGCGTATCGTGCATAGCGTCCGATATCGGCATTGACGGCCGCATCCGCGGTCCTGAACGCCTTTGCGGCCTCGGCGAAGGAAGGGCCGCGGTAGCGGTCCAACCAGCCCCAGATGGATTCGAACGTGTTCCCGGCACGGGAAGTCGTGTGGCCTCCGTCGACGGAGGGCTTGAAGGCGAAACCCCTGGTGAATGCCCGCCTATTTCTGGCATTTCCCAGGACGCAGGATATCAATCCCCAGGGGCGGTCCTCTTCTTCGAGTTTCGCAAAGGTGCCCTTTTCCGTCTGCGCGGCAATCTTATGGGCGACGGTCTGCAGATAGTCGAGCGACGAGGCTCCGGAGATCGAACTTCGTTTCGGCAGGTCGCGGGAAATGTTCTCGACTGCGGTGTTGTTCGATGAGGCCACGACCATTTCGAATCCCGTCAGACCGGGAATCAAAGTCGAAATAGACGCAGTCGTCCCGTCCGCGAAGCTGATCTTTTTGCTCCGCCCCTGGAAAGCGGACTGCGGGTGGGGCAAATCAGCAAGCATGCGCGCGCGTTTTACGACGTTGTCGGCAATGACGTCCCGCAACAGGGTCGTCTTGCCTGTGCCCGGAGGGCCGTTGACCGAGAACAGCCCGCCATCATCAAGGCTGCCGGCCGCATTGATCGCAAACTGCTGCATGAGGCTCATGGCATGGTGGGGTTCGCTCGGCCAGCGACCGCGATTGACATGCCGGGGATGGAGAGCCTCCAGAAGAGCGGCCTTCCCCGCTTCGGAATAGAGATCGAGACGCCCTTCATCCGCAAGGGGGGTCAGGTATTCCCGGAGCGCTTTCGGCACATCACCCTCACGAACAATGGCGATCGCCCTTTCGAGATCCTCCAGATAGAAGCTGTTCAGGATGCCTATCTCGTGCTCGACATCGGCATCCCCATCTTCTTCCCCGTTATCGTCCTCGGGGAGATTTTCGATATTTCCGGGCGCTTCCAACTGGTGCGCGGCCGGCTCCCGCCGCTTGTCCCGGAACCGCACTTCGACCAGCGCCGCAGGCCGGCCCTGCTTCGGCGCAAAGCCGGCCCAATCCTGCAGAAGGCCGTTGATGGAAAGGATTTCCGCGGCGGCCAGCGGTTGATCGCCAACGGTGTCGGCGGACCGATCGAGCCGGCGCTGCCCCGCGAAATTCCCCAGCAGTTCCCTCAGGCGTCGCTTGCTGTCGGCAAAGGCTCCGGACGAGAGTGTGGAAAGATTCCCTTTGCTGATGCACCCGAGCGCCCAAGGCAGCGTGGAGACTGAAAAACGATCAAAGAGGGGGTTTCCCGCCGAATCGAGATCAAGGCTTGCAAAACACGTGTCGCCTTCGAGATCCCCACGTTCCATGTCCTCAAACGCGGCAAATTCGTCCGTCGGGGCGCAAAAGCAGCGAAGAACCTCCGCCATCTCCGATTTGTCGAAAACACCGAAGAATATCTTGAAGCCCGCGACTTCCTTGCCTTCGGGAATTGTCGGCCGCCGTGCGCCGGCTGCATCATCCTCGAGGGTTTGTGCATGCAGCCAGAATGCGGCCCGATCCTCCTGCGGCTCGGCGCGTGCGGATAAGTCGAACGGAATGAAAAATTCGATCCTGTGCCAGAATTCGAGGATGGCCTGCAGCCGTTCCCTTTCAGTATTCGCCATATTCATTCACATCAGCCTCTCGGCTTCCTCGAGCGCGATCTTCTGCCGCTCAGCGCTGAAACACATGAGAACGGAACCGTATCCGATTACAGAACGAAGCCACAAGCCAGTCCGTGTACGCTTCCGCGACCGGTACATCCGGCACCTGTGTCTTGAGCGGAACCGTAGAGGAAAGGCGATCCCCGTATCCGAGTGTCTGTGCAACAGTTGCCGGTCGGCTACGGACAGGCTCGCCGGTCTTCCCGGCGCAAAAACGGTCCGCCCGATGCTTCCAGACTGCCGTCCGCATCGGACGGGACGGGGCATACGTAGACACGCCGCCATCTTCCTGGCGCGCGCAAAGTGAGGAGGAATTCTCTACATATAGATGCCCAGGCAGAGAATCGAAACGGCCAACATCGGCAGGCGCTGGCTCTTCACGCGAAACATCGGGGCGATTGCGAGGGCTGCGAAAGAAGCAATCGCTGCGGTAAGAAAACTTCCGTCGGAGAGATACAGACCCAGCGCTCCCACAAAAACCGCCGTTCCCACAGTCGTTTCGGCGGCAGATTCCCAGTTATGGGGTCCGGTGCGAAAAGCCGTGAGAAACGCGGGGCCGCTCAATGCCAGGGCGAGCCAGATCAGCACAGAGGAGGAGAAGTCGATGAAATTCAAGTTGCACCCATACCGACTGTGGTCGTTTTACGGGAGCAATTTGCGTGCCAGCTTCGCACGCCGCCGAAATGGACGGCGACGGCGGGGGATAATGGCGCGATGTTCAAACCGAAGGAATTCGTGCAAGCCGATGCCCGTGTCATCGCGCGATCACACCTGACCGAATTTCCGAAATTTGGCTCGAAACCACACAGAAATCCGTCCGCGCTATTGCCTCGCCCTTTTTATAGGCACATAAGCTTCGAAAAATAAGCAACTGCATCTGACGTCCCCGAATGATTTCCCCCCTTCCGCCTCGTGAAGACCGAAAGTCCGGCTATTTGCCCAGATTTAAGCTGTTCTCGCCGATTCTGGCGGGCGCAACGCTAAAGGAGCGCCTGATCGGCTGTATCGGGGCATTGATAGGGATCTGTGTCACCGGCCTTGTCTGCGGGTTTGTTTTCGGCGACGACCCCCAGCTGCCGCTGATCGTTGCGCCCATCGGCGCCTCCGCGGTTCTGCTCTTTGCCGTTCCGGCCAGTCCGCTCGCGCAGCCCTGGTCGATTATCGGCGGGAACACGATATCCGCCCTGATCGGCGTGTCTGTCACCTATGTCGTAAAGGACCAGATGCTTGCCATCGGTCTTGCAGTTTCTCTGGCGATCCTTGCGATGTCGCTCACGCGATCGCTTCACCCGCCGGGGGGCGCCGCCGCACTAACGGCCGTGATCGGTGGAGCCGCGGTCGCACGCGCGGGTTTTTGGTTCCCTTTCATCCCTGTGGCAATCAACTCCTTGATCCTCGTGGGTCTGGGCATGGTGTTTCATCGCCTGGCTCGCCGCCAATATCCTCATCGGCCGTCAGCCGCGCCGGTGAATACACATGCGACAGCGGATCCTCCTCCTGCGCTTCGGGTCGGCTTCAATTCCGAGGACATAGATTCGGCAATAGCACGCCTGAATGAAACACTCGATATCAGCCGGGAGGACATCGACGCCCTCTTGAGGGAAGTCGAACTGCAGGCACTTATCCGGCAGAGGGGAGAGCTGACATGTGCCGACATCATGTCCCGCGACGTCGTAACGGTGCCAGGCGACACGACGCCCGACCACGCACGATCCCTGCTGCTGAAGCATGACATTCGTACGCTTCCAGTGCTTGACGAAAACGAGAAGCTGCAGGGTACGGTGGGCCTGCGGGAGCTCGCCGGCAAAGAACCCGGAAGCAAACTGCCGGTGACCGTGGCAGCCACCGCCAAGCCATCCGACGCCGCGATCGGCCTGCTTCCCCGCCTGACAGACGGTGTGACACACGCCGTCGTCATTCTTGACGACGGCGGCAAGGTCGTCGGCATCATATCCCAGACCGACCTGCTCGCGACCTTGGCCAAGAGTCTCTCGCACAATGGTCTGTCCGAGATAATGCAGGGCAACGGACAAGGCATCTGAAGCGTCGGGCGACGGACATTATATGCAGCGACCCGCGATCGTCCCGGCGCTCTAGATACGTGGCTTTGGCGCGGGTTCTCGGTCCGAGTCACCCGAATTGGGTTCACCCTTCGGCTCAATCAGAAGAACCTTGACCTCTGCCTCTGCTCGGGGACGATGCACAACGCCTTTCGGAACCACAAACAGCTCGCCAGCTCTGACCACCTGGGAGGGTTGCCCTTCGATGTCCATGATCATTTCGCCCTCGAGGACGTAGAAGAAGTCGTCGGTGGTGTCGTGCTTGTGAAACGGATATTCCCCTTTAAACTTCACGACCATGACATCGTTATCGTTGTAATCGGACACGACGTGCGGGTCCCAATGGCTTGAAAAGAGAGCCAACTTTTCGGAAATGTTGATTGATTTCATCCGGGGATCCTTTCGGCTGTTTCGCCCACCAGTATCGGTGAAGGTGATCTGATGCAACGCGGGCCCTTGAGGTTCCAGCCCTGGTTCGGTCCTGTGGAACTGCCATCGGCGCTCGCGTTCCCAGTGCTCTTTTGCCGCCGCCGCGCTTGCGCGCGGTCAGCCGCTCCTCCTTGCAGACCGATAGAGCCTCTTCCAGTTGATTTCGACACCTTCCCGCTTCAGCAGCATATGCAGGCGACGATAGCCGAAGCGGCGTCTCCCGCTGGCCATCTCGCCCAACCGAGCGCGGAGGGCACAATTATCGCTCTATTGTCACTTTCAAAAGCTGACTACCTTGCCGATCAGCGTCACTGATGCGGAGAGCTCAGTTCTATTTGATAAGCGCGCCGGGGTTCATAATGTTCTTCGGGTCCAGCACCCGCTTGATGTCGCGCATGACGGCGATCTTTACCGGATCACCCAGCCTTTCGAGCTCCGACGTCAGCTTGCGGCCAATCCCGTGCTCGGCGCTGATTGTGCCACCGAAGCGGCTGGCGATATCGTGCACGGCCATCTCCACGTCCAGAGCCTTCGCTTCCTTGTCGGCGAGTGCCCGCCAGTCGTCGTGGGGAAACATCACGATATAATGGACATTGCCGTCGCCCAGATGCGCGACGATCAGCCGCCCCGCCTCAGGAAACCGCTCTGCTGTCATGGCGTCCGCAGCGGCGATGAAATTGGGGACCTTGGAAATCGGCACCGCCGTATCGTGGACGATACCGACACCCTCGATCTTATGTGCCTCCGTGACTGAATGACGGACATGCCAGATGTCTTTGGCCTGCGCCTCGTTCTGAGCGATCATTGCATCGTGCGCGAGGCCGGCCTCCATGGCTGCTCCGAGCACCTCTTCGAGCGCCGGCATCAGATCAGTTGCAGGATCTGTATCCCCCAGTTCGATCATCACCGACCATTCCGGCGTTACATCGAATGGGCTCCGGGCCCGAGGAATGTGAGCCAGCACGCAGTCCACCTCCGCGCGGTTGAGCATCTCGAAGGCCTCGATCGTCTCGCCGCAGCGATCCTGCAGCCGGGACAGTAGTTCGACGGCGGCGACCGGGTCGGTCACGGAAACCCAGGCATGGGCGCGTGAGCGCACCTGCTGGCGCATCCGCAACGCCGCGCCCGTCACCAAGCCCAGCGTTCCTTCCGCGCCGATGAAAAGCTGCTTCAGGTCATAGCCAGAGTTGTTCTTTTTCAGCGCATCGAGGTCGCGCAAGATCCGTCCGTCCGGCAACACTGCCTCGATGCCGCAGACCAGGTCCCGCATGGTGCCATAGCGAAGAACCCCTGTACCGCCCGCATTCGTTGAGATGAGACCGCCTATCTGCGCCGTCCCCTCACTGCCGAGATGGAGCGGAAACTGTCGGTCCTCGCGAGCGGCGACAGCGTGGACGGCGGCGAGCGTCATGCCCGCATCCACCGTCAACACATTGGCTGCGCAATCAACGCCGCGCAGGCCCGTCATGCGCCCAAGTCCGAGGACGATGCCGGCGCGGCGGCCAGGTGCAACCGGCACCGCGCCGTAGCAGAGCCCCGTATTGCCGCCAAGCGGATAGATCGGCAGCTCATGCTCAAATGCTAGGCGCATAACCTCCGCCGCTTGCCCTGTGTCTGCCGGCAGGGCGACCGCAACCGCCTCCCCGGCCCACCTGCCTCGAAAATCGGTCACAAAGGGCACCATCTCCGCCGGATCGGCGATCAGACCCTTTGCGCCCAGAACGGCGCCCAGACGGTCAAGGACTTCGCTCACGCTGCCTCGGCTTTCTTCATACGGGCAAAGGCGCCCTCCAACGCGGCGACCGTTGCCGCATTCGGATCGGTCAGCGGCAACCTTACTCCGCCGGCGCGCATACCCGCCAGCTTCATGTAGTGCTTCAGCGGCCCAGGGTTGGTTTCTAGGAAAATCGTTTCGATGACCGGATCGAGTTCCTGCTGCAGCTTGATCGCCTCGTCCAGCTTGCCCGCCCGCGCGCTCTTGAAGACCTTGATCCAGTGGTGAGGATAGACGGTCGCGGATGCCAGGACGCCGCCCGTGGCACCCAGCGCCACATGCGTTGCAAAGAGTGGCTCCTCGCCGCTCAAGACCGCGAGCTTACCGCCGGCGAGCTTTATCGTCTTGATGAATTCCGGGATGTCGTATGATGAGCATTTCATACCGATGATCGCACCATCGCCGGCGAGCTCGGCGATGGTTTCCGCCTTCAGGGCCACACCGGTCCGCCGCGGGATTTCATAGGCAAGGACAGGCGCACCAACGGCGTCGCGATAGTCGCGGAAATAGGTGCGCATTCCTTCCTGTGTGCCCGCCGCATAATACGGTGTGACGGTCATCACGCCGCTGGCGCCGGCTGCGATGAAATCCTTCCCGGCTTCAACGGCATCGCGAAAACCGGTCGAGAGGACACCCGGCAGAACCGGAGCGTTTTCGGCGGCCTCGACACAAACACGAACGATGTCGGCCCTCTCCTTACGCGACAATGCAGGATATTCGCCGGTCCCTCCAATCGGCACGATACCTGTGGCACCAGCTTCGATCTGGAACCGCACCAGAGTGCGCAGCGCATCGAAATCGACCAATTTATCTTCCGTGAACGGTGTCACGATAGCTGTGAAAAGGCCGAACAGATCGTCCTTGGTCATGCTCATTCGTGGAAATCCTTTCAATTACGTCACAAAAATCCGAACAGTTTCGGTAGGGTCAGGGAAATCTCCGGCACGTACGTCACGGCCAGCAGCACGATCAGGTTCGAGATCAGAAAGGGAACAGACTGCCGCACAATAGCCCCGAGTGGCACACCCGAAATCGACGATCCCAGATAGAGGGCAAGCCCGTACGGCGGCGTCATCAGCCCGATCATCACGTTGAGCACCATGATGACGCCGAAATGCACGGGATCGACGCCCATTGAAGCCAGAAGCGGCGTGAACAACGGCGCAAACAGGAGAAGCTGGACCGAGTCGCCAATCCAGAGCCCATTCAAGAGGAAAAACAGGTTGAGCAACAGAAGGAGCATCCATGGCTCGAGATGCCAATCGCGGACCAACGCCGCCAGTTCGGTCGGCACGCGCTCGTTGGCCAGCACCCAGCTTATGATCGTGGCGAAACCGACGATCAGATAGACCGAGGCCGATGTACGCGCGGCGCGATCGAGAATTTCCCACAGGGCCTTGAGCGTCAGGTTACGGTAGGCGAGAACCCCGACCAGTGTTGCATAGGCAACCGCGATCGCCGCCGCCTCCGTGGCTGTGAATATGCCACCGATAATTCCGCCTATGATGATCAGTGGCATGAAGATCGCCCAGAAGGCGTTCAAGATAATGCCGAGGGCGACGGTTAGATTGAGCCCCGCAATGGGATTGCGGGGAAAGCCATTTCTGCGGGCCATGAAATATATGACGATCATCTGCGCCGTGCCGAGCAGCATGCCGGGCACCGCACCGGCAAGAAAAAGAGCCGCTACGGAGGTGTTGGTCAGCGCAGAAAAGATGATCAGCGGGATGGAGGGCGGAATGATCGGCCCCTGAATGGACGAGCTGACTGTCAGCGCGGCGGAGAAGTCCTTCCGATAGCCATCCTTCTCCATCATCTTGATCTCGACAGGGCCGAGCGCCGAAATATCGGCCAGCGCTGAGCCGGAAACGCCCGAGAACATCATGGACCCGACGACGTTCACATAGGCCAGACCACCGCGCAAGCGGCCGACCAGCAGCCGCGAAAGGCCCACCAGCCGGTCGGTCATGCCAATGGCTGTCATGATCTCACCAGCAATGATGAACAGCGGAATGGACAGCCAGATGAAGACGTCCATGCCGGTGAAGAACTTGTGGGCGTAGATGTCGAGCATGCCCGCCATGCCCGGTTTCACCAAAAAATACGCCATGCCGGCAAAGCCGATTGCGAAAATGACCGGGCTACCCATGATCATCAGGGCAAGAAGCAGGCCGATCACGATCAGAAGGGAATAATCCATCACCGCCTCCTTAGATTTCTGCCTTGAGGACGGAAGGACCTGTTTCCGGCGTGCCGCGGACCAGATCGCGCATGGCCAGAACCAACATATGGAACATCATCAGCAACGCGCCTACTGGCACCGAGAGATAGATCCAATAGAAGGAGATCGGCAGCGTCGCGGCACTGCGACGCTGACCGAATGCCGCGTTCTCGTAGCCTTTCCAGACCAGGACGGCCAGGAGCACGGCAAGCAGGATTCGGAAACTCGCGTTTCGCAGGGAAAGAAGGCGCCTTGGCCAATATTGGTCAAAGAAGTCGACTCTAACGAGCTGCTCGTCCTTTACCAGCAGGCTGCCCGCTAGCATCACCACCCAGATCATCAGATAGCGGGCGGCTTCCTCGGGCCAGGGCAAGGAGAAGCCGAAGCCATAGCGCAGTGCCACCTGTAAGAAGAGGATGACGGTCACCAACAACAACATGATACGCGCCGCCCAGGATGACATCATCGCGAGCACGGCGCCAAGTCTTTCAAGCTGCATGAGCATCGGCCTTCCGGTCCTCCCGTCCCGCTGTTTGAGGATGAACGCCTCGTGGGCGGCCATCCGTGAGCCAAGCCTTCCCGCGGCGCTATTCCTGCGCTTCGGCGACGGCCGCCCTCAGCTCGTCGACCAGTTCGGCGCCCACCTCCTTCACCAGCATTTCGGAAACCGGCCCCTGCGCCTTCTCCACGAACTTGCCAAACTCTTCCTTGGTAGGCTGGTAGATCTCCACTCCCGCTTTGGCGATCGTCTTCAGATCCTGCGATTCCTTGGCAGTAATGATGCCCAGCATTGCGAAGGACGCCTCGCGCGCAGCATAGTCGAACGCCGCCCGGTCCTCTTCGCTGAGGCCCTGATAGAATTCCTCATTGATCGTGATCAGCGGCATGTTGATCAAATGATGATCGAGTGTGTAGTACTTTTGCACCTCCTGGAGATTGGCCAGCAGGATCGTGTAAGGCGCATTCTCCTGGCCATCCACGACGCCCGTCTGCAAGGCGCTGTAAAGTTCCGCCCAGGCAATCGGTGTGGGGGACGCACCGAGGGATTCCACCATTTTGATATGGATTGGCACCTGCTGTGTGCGGATCTTCATACCCGCCATGTCCTCTGGCGTGCGTATAGGGTGCTTTGAGTTGGAGAAATTGCGGAATGCTGACGGCAGATAGCTGAGGATGCGCACGCCGCCCTGCTCGGCCACCGTGTCGGCAAGCTTCTTGCCGTACGGTCCGCTAAGAACCTTCCGTGCCACTTCCGTGTTTGGAAAGGTGTATGGCATTTCGAGCACCTGCGCGGCCGGGGCATAGGCGGCGACATGGCCGGCGTTCAACCCGCCGACCATTTGCAGCGAGCCACGGACATTCTGCTCCAGCAGCGACTCGAGATCGCCAAGCTGGCTGTTGGGAAACACCTGAAGCTCGTAACGGCCGTTGGTCTGCGCCTTCAGCATGGAACCGAACACCTCGGTGAATGCCCAGTACGGATTGGCCAGCAGGTCGCCTTCACCATCCACATGCCCAAACCGGACGACCGTTTGGGCATCTGCTTGAGGTGCGATGAGCACGCCAAGGCTCAGTGCCACCGCAGCAGAAAGAACGCTCAGTTTCTGGAGCATTGTTTTCATTTCTCAACTCCCCTGTCTGTTGCCCTCGAAAAACGCACAGTGACTCCCGTGCCGGCAGGCGTCGGCCTGCAGGGCGCTCAAAATTCACTGTCGAATGCTGGTCTACTCTTCCCCCGGAGCGTTGTTGCCGCTCCTTTGCCTATGCACCATACGACACGAAAAAGCGCTGTCAAGTTTCTTAGTGCATAATTTTTCCGATAGTGGATTTTTTTGCGCTTATGCGTACTATTCTGATTTTGATGGAAGCCGTATAAAGAATCGTCGAGTTGTGTCTCGGCGCTTGATTGCATCCAACCCGTTCCGGAGCATGACGATGAACATCACATCCCTCGAGCAAAGAGAGCCTGGAACCGGGGGAACGTCGAGCGCCTTCGATATCGGCCTGCGCCTGTCCCAGCTTCGCCGGGAGCGCGGCTGGACACTGCAGCAGGCGAGCAAGCGTACCGGTGTTTCGTCCTCGGCTCTCTCCAAGATCGAGCGCAATGAACTGTCACCCACCATCTCCACGGTTCAGCGTATAGCGAACGGCTACGGGGTTGATGTCGTGACCCTACTCAATGAAAAGGACGAGTCGCGCAGTCTGGCCGGCCGCCGCAGTGTAACGCGGGCCAATGAGGGGCGTCCCTATCAATCCAACAGTTGTGCCAACACGCTGCTATGCGCCGATCTGCTCGACAAACGCATGACACCGATCAGGACGGTCGTCACCGCCCGCTCGCCGGACGACTACGGCTCTTGGCCAGTCAACGATGCAGAGATCTTCGTCACTGTGATCAAAGGTACCATGGTCGTTCACAGCGAGATCTACGAGCCGCTTGTTCTCCATCAGGGCGACAGCCTCTATTACGACGCCAATTCCCCGCATGTCTGGACCTCTGAAGGACCGGAGGATGCCGAGGTCGTCTGGGTAATCGCGGGCTAAGATTATGTCTGTGCTGTTGAACGCCGACGATTTCCGCCAGCGTGCACGAAGGATACTCCCTCGCGGATTGTTCGAATACATCGACCGCGGGACAGAGGACGAGACCGCACTTAGAAAGTTGCGTGAATCCCTCGACGCCATCACCTTGCGTCCGTCGGCCCTGACAGGTCACGACTGGCGGGACCTGAAAACCCAACTTTTCGGCACCACGATTGCCGCACCTCTCATCGTTGCCCCGACGGCACTTGCTGGGCTGGTTTCCTATGACGGCGAGGCCAAACTCGCCCGCGCGGCCGCCACCGCCGGCATTCCCTTCTGCGTGTCGACCCAGTCTGTCACAACGATTGAGAGCATCAGGCGCGGCGCCCCGGGCGCGATTCTGTGGTTCCAACTCTATGTCTGGCGCGACAGATCTCTGACAGAACAGCTCTTGAAGCGTGTGGCAGCGTGCGATTGCGATTGTCTCGTCATCACGGCTGACACGCCCTTATCCCCCAATCGCGAATACAACAGGCGCAACGGGTTCTCCATTCCCTTCTCCCCGACGGTGAGAAACATCGTTGACATGGCCACCCACCCGCGCTGGCTCCTTGGAGTGATGGGGCGCTACCTTGCCACCGAGGGCATGCCAACCTACGGCCATTATCCGTCTGAATTCCGCGGCGCCATCACACGTCCAAGCGTGGCCGATGCCGTGCGTCTTGAACACCGCCTGAACTGGGACGATGTCCGCAGGCTCAGGGATAGCTGGCAGGGCACGTTCATAGTGAAAGGCATCCTCACGGCTGAAGATGCCGAAATGGCCGCCGACATCGGCGCTGACGGCATCGTCGTGTCGACGCACGGTGGCCGCAATCTGGACTGCCTGCCCACCCCAGCCTCCTGTCTTCCCAAAATTTCCAGGGCTGTAGGCGCTCGCTTGACCGTCCTCGCTGACAGCGGGGTTCGGCGCGGAACGGACGTCCTGAAATATCTTTCATTGGGCGCCGAAAGCGTTCAACTTGGGCGGCTGCCTCTGTGGGGACTTGCTGCCCATGGTGAAAAAGGGGCTGTAGCTATGCTGCAAATGATTATCCGCGAGATAGACACGGCATTGGGCTTTTTGGGTTTCTGCAATGCCGGAAGCCTGCGTACCGCTCAACCGCTGACGGACTGCTGTAGCTCTGCCGAACGTCAGCTCCGGCAGTAAGCTGATCCGCGAGGGGAAATCCCATAACGCTGTTTTCACCAATGATGGCTTCGAAGTGCTGCAGAGGCATCGATCTGGGTCATGGGCGTTGGCTGCACGGAAGTCGGTTCGAGAGTTCGATTTTGGATAAGGGCCTACTTCGCATCGACGTGATCAGCCGCACCTAGGTGAAGGCTGGGCGCAGCCTATGGGACAAGTTCTTCACGGCAGCGCCACAACGACAGAGGCGATCCGTCGAGCAATACAGAGTAGTCAGGTCTGGACGGCGCCCGCTGATCAAGGGTTTGTTTTCGGCGATGGAACCTTCGCGGGTGCGGTCATGTCTCCGGCCTGTCGTTGCGGTAGTGTGACCGCTGGCCCTGATAAGGTCCGCTGATCCTTTGGCCTGATCAAGAGAACGAACTCGGAGCCTGGACATCCAGCTGACGGCTTTGCGCCTAGACTAGACTAGAGGAATTTCGAACGATGTCTCTCCTCCAAGGCGACCCAGCTTTCGATGGAAGCCAACAGATCAGCGCTTTCCATCACTGCTCTGGCGAGCGCCAGACGTTCTTCCAGGCGCTGCCGACGGTTGTGCTCCGCGTTCTTCAGGCGCTCTGTCGCGTCCGCGAAGAAGCGCTCGACGGCATCGCTCTCCCCCACTTCTCGATGATATCGCAAGCTGCTGACGGCTGTCGGCGAGAGCCTGGGCCGCCTTGCGCGCATCTTCCTCCCGTTCGTAGCGTTCCATCGTGTTCAACATCAAGGGCAATGATTACCGTCTGGTGGTGGCCGTCGATTTCGAGAAGGGCATCGTCTGGATCAAGTGGATCGGCATCCACAAGGCCTATGACAGGATCGACGTGACGGAAGGTGAAGCATGGCGGCTGACCTGAAGCCCATCCGCACTGAAGCGGATTACGCCGAGGCTCTAATCGCCGCTGGATGAAAGCTCAGTGGCAGGTCAGCGATCCTGAACTGGCTCGAGCGCCAAGTCATTGTAAAGGCTGCAAAAAAGAACACTCCCGGAACGGATCGTTCGGGAGTGTCGGTATCGTTGGTTGCGGGGGCAGGATTTGAACCTGCGGCCTTCAGGTTATGAGCCTGACGAGCTACCGGGCTGCTCCACCCCGCGTTATCCGAGTTTTGCGAAGCAAAATCTCGCGAGTTTTGCAAAATCTCGATCCGAGTTTTGCAAGATCTCGTCGTCCGGTCCGAGTTTTGCGAAGCAAAATCTTGTTTGTATCGGCCAGGCCTTGTTTATGAGAGAAGATGTATTTTCTTGCGTTTTGCAGACCTGGCAGCGACCTACTCTCCCGCGTCTTAAGACGAAGTACCATCGGCGCTGGGGCGTTTCACGGCCGTGTTCGGAATGGGAACGGGTGCAGCCACCCCGCCAGAACCACCAGGTCGGCAAAGCGCAAGCGTTGCTCCTTGCGGAGCAAACTGTCATCGAGAAGCTGGTGAAGTTTTCACTTCTTTTGTTTCGAACACGTCTTTAACGGTGCTTCGGGCACTTGTCGGAGCTTTTGCTCCGCAAGGCCAAAGGCCGTCCGCAGCGAAGCGATCTTCCGATCGCGACAGCGTGAGGACAAAGAATTTCGATGCTCATCATCGATGAGCATGAGCAATGGGAACGATCAAGCCGATCGAACGATTAGTACCGGTAAGCTTCATGCGTTGCCGCCCTTCCACACCCGGCCTATCAACGTGGTCGTCTTCCACGGTTCTCAAGGGAATACTCGTTTTCAGGTGGGTTTCCCGCTTAGATGCCTTCAGCGGTTATCCCTTCCATATATAGCTACCCTGCTATGCCCTTGGCAGGACAACAGGTCCACCAGAGATATGTCCATCCCGGTCCTCTCGTACTAGGGACAGATCCTGTCAATATTCCTACACCCACGGCAGATAGGGACCGAACTGTCTCACGACGTTCTGAACCCAGCTCACGTACCGCTTTAATTGGCGAACAGCCAAACCCTTGGGACCTGCTCCAGCCCCAGGATGCGATGAGCCGACATCGAGGTGCCAAACAACCCCGTCGATATGGACTCTTGGGGGTCATCAGCCTGTTATCCCCGGCGTACCTTTTATCCGTTGAGCGATGGCCCTTCCACGCGGGACCACCGGATCACTATGACCGACTTTCGTCTCTGCTCGACTTGTCAGTCTCGCAGTCAGGCGGGCTTATGCCATTGCACTCGACGAGCGATTTCCGACCGCTCTGAGCCCACCATCGCGCGCCTCCGTTACTCTTTCGGAGGCGACCGCCCCAGTCAAACTACCCACCATACACTGTCCCGGATCCGGATGACGGACCGCGGTTAGACATCCATGACGATAAGGGTGGTATTTCAAGGATGGCTCCACGAGAACTGGCGTCCCCGCTTCAAAGCCTACCACCTATCCTACACATGCCGACACGAATGCCAGTGTAAAGCTATAGTAAAGGTGCACGGGGTCTTTCCGTCTGACCGCAGGAACCCCGCATCTTCACGGGGAATTCAATTTCACTGAGTCTATGTTGGAGACAGCGGGGAAGTCGTTACGCCATTCGTGCAGGTCGGAACTTACCCGACAAGGAATTTCGCTACCTTAGGACCGTTATAGTTACGGCCGCCGTTTACTGGGGCTTCGATTCAGAGCTTGCACCCCTCCTCTTAACCTTCCAGCACCGGGCAGGCGTCAGACCCTATACGTCGTCTTGCGACTTCGCAGAGCCCTGTGTTTTTGATAAACAGTCGCTACCCCCTGGTCTGTGCCACCCCACAATGGTTGCCCATCATGAGGTCACGCTTCTTCCGAAGTTACGCGTGCAATTTGCCGAGTTCCTTCAACATAGTTCTCTCAAGCGCCTTGGTATACTCTACCTGACCACCTGTGTCGGTTTCGGGTACGGTCTATACGGTGGAGCTATTTCCTGGAACCGCGTCCCCGCCCGGACAATCCAATAAGTCCGGACAAGTTAAGCGATCCGTCACTACCACCAGGCCCACGAATATTAACGTGGTTCCCATCGACTACGCGTGTCCGCCTCGTCTTAGGGGCCGGCTAACCCTGCTCAGATTAACTTTAAGCAGGAACCCTTGGTCTTTCGGCGAGAGGGTCTCTCACCCTCTTTATCGTTACTCATGTCAACATTCGCACTTCCGATACCTCCAGGACCCCTCACGGGTATCCCTTCACAGGCTTACGGAACGCTCCGCTACCACTTGCCGTAAGGCAAATCCTCAGCTTCGGTGCATGGCTTCAGCCCCGTTACATTTTCGGCGCAAAGACCCTTATTTAGACCAGTGAGCTGTTACGCTTTCTTTAAATGATGGCTGCTTCTAAGCCAACATCCTGGTTGTTTTGGGATCCTCACATCCTTTCCCACTTAGCCATGACTTGGGGACCTTAGCTGGAGGTCAGGGTTGTTGCCCTTTTCACGACGGACGTTAGCACCCGCCGTGTGTCTGCCGACTAGTACTCCCCGGTATTCGGAGTTTGGTTAGGATCAGTAAGACGGTGAGTCCCCATAGCCCATCCAGTGCTCTACCCCCGGGGGTATTCGGTCGACGCTCTACCTAAATAGATTTCGCGGAGAACCAGCTATTTCCGAGTTTGATTGGCCTTTCACCCCTAGCCACAAGTCATCCCAATCTATTGCAACAGATGCGGGTTCGGTCCTCCAGTTGGTGTTACCCAACCTTCAACCTGCTCATGGCTAGATCACTCGGTTTCGGGTCTAATGCGACATACTAAGGCGCCCTGTTCAGACTCGCTTTCGCTACGCCTCCACCTACCGGCTTAAGCTTGCATGTCACACTAAGTCGTTGACCCATTATACAAAAGGTACGCCGTCACCCACCCACCAAATGCCTTGGCATTTGGGGTCACTTTAAAGTCTTCNAAATTCCCGCCGTAAACGACGAGATATTCGAAACGCCCCTCCAAGGAATTTGGAGGGCGGGCTCCGACTGTTTGTAGGCATCCGGTTTCAGGTTCTATTTCACTCCCCTTGTCGGGGTGCTTTTCACCTTTCCCTCACGGTACTTGTTCGCTATCGGTCATGCACGAGTACTTAGGCTTGGAGAGTGGTCTCCCCAT
>NZ_ATYB01000014.1:2772057-2914557 GCF_000427465.1 Sinorhizobium arboris LMG 14919
CACGATCTGTTATCCGCTCTTCTAATCGTAGGGTTCTCGCCCAGCGAACGCAAATTTATTGCCTCCCCAAACCTGATGGTGAGGCCTACCAACTCGAAGCAAAGGAACGGGATTCACGTGCAGGTACTTGTCCGCGATAACAATGTCGATCAGGCGCTCCGCGCTCTTAAGAAAAAGATGCAGCGCGAAGGCATTTTCCGCGAAATGAAGATGCGTGACTTCTACGAAAAGCCGTCCCAGAAGCGTGCGCGCGAAAAGGCAGAAGCCGTCCGCCGAGTCCGCAAGCTGGCGCGCAAGCGCGCGCAGCGTGAAGGCCTCCTGGCCCGCTGATCGTCTTTTTTTCGACGCTTTCCAATGCAAATGGCGGAGGCGAGGGATCGCCGCCGCCATTTTGGTATGGACACCCAGTCCGTCGACAGTCTAGCGTCACAGCTGGCGACGGTCAGCCGCCGCACTCGCGTGCTCCGTAAACGGAAAGCCGATGGCTTTCGGGCCTTGTCGCATTGAGGGATCGACTTTGACACTTGCTGCCATGACTGCGGACGTCTCCGGCCTCACAACCGGGGAGGCGAACCGCCGCCACCAGCCCAAGCCGAAGCTTGCCGCCTTTCTCGTGCTCGGCTCGGCCCTGCTCATCGCAGGTTGCCAGACCGACAAACCCGAATCGATGTTCCGCGTCGAACGGGCGCAGGGCTCGGAAGAAAACATCGCGTCGCTTTCAAGCGTCATTGCCTCCAATCCGAGCGATCCCGAGGGCTACAACGTGCGCGGCTCGGCCTATGGGCGCGCGGGCGAGTTCCGCCGCGCGATCGCCGATTTCGACAAGGCGATCCAACTCAACCCGCGCTTCTATCAGGCCTATGCCAACCGGGCGCTGGTTCAGCGCAACCTGGGCAATCAGCAGGCCGCCCTCGCCGATTACAATGCGGCGCTGCAGATCAATCCGAATTACGATGTCGCCTATATCGGCCGCGGCAATCTCTACCGACAGGCCAACCAGCTCGACGCCGCCTTTAACGACTTCAACAGGGCCATCGAACTCGACACGGCAGACCCTCGCGCCTATCACAATCGCGGCCTGATCTATCAGGCGCGCAATCAGCATTCGCAGGCGATCGAGGATTTCTCCAAGGCGATTTCGCTCTCGCCGAGCTCACCCGAGCCGTATAACGGCCGTGGCATCTCCTATGTGGCGCAGGGCGACGACGACAACGCCTTCTCGGATTTCAACACGGCGATCAACCTCAACGGCAAGCTTGCCGAGTCCTGGGCAAACCAGGCGCTGATCTACGAGCGCCGCGGCGACAAGGCCAAGGCAGCGAAGTCCTACTCGCATGCCTTGTCGCTCGATCCCAAGTACGAGCCGGCACGTGCCGGTCTTGCCCGCGCCAAGGCGATGTCCTGACGTTATCCCTGTTCGATTTCAGACGCCCGCGACCATGTCGCGGGCGTCGTCGTCTCATCCGTGTGGATCAGGGATGCGGGAACCATCGAGAGTTCGATCCGTTTGACCATGGCTAGAGCTTCCAGGAAAAGTGTGTAGCGGTATTCCGTCCGGAAGCGCGTGGTTTCAAACGCTCCAGAACGGAGACCCAGCCATGATCAGACAGACCTTCATTGCGGCAATCGCCTTTGCGGCGCTCTCCGGAGCGGCCTCCGCCCAGAACTATGTGACACTCGGGCGTCTTACCTGCGGCTCGGAAGGCGGCACCGGGCTCATCATCACCTCGACCAAGAACCTGATGTGCACCTTCACTCCGGCGGATGGCTCCCCTGGAGGGGTCTATGCGGGCAAGATCACCAAGATCGGCCTGGATATCGGCTCCACCGGCAAGACCGTTATGATCTGGGACGTTCTGGCGAAAACCGGCACTCCGCTGAACGAATATGCCCTGGCTGGCGAGTATGTGGGTGTCGGCGCCGATGCGAGCTTTGCCGTCGGAGGCGGAGCGAAGGTTATTGCCGGCGGCACGAACAAGGCCTTCATGCTGCAGCCGGTCAATGTCCAGGTGCAAGAGGGCCTGAATGTTGCCCTCGGCGTGGATCATCTGGTCCTCGCTCCGGCCGGCTGATCGGGCAGGGCGTCGAACAGCGGGGCGCCATGCCGGGAGCCCGCCGTGCCTCATCTTCTCCCCGTCCGCGGTGCATTGCGCCAGCCGGCGTCCGCGCACCTTGCGCGCCGGCGCAAGGCGCGGCACTGTGATGGCGATGATCGTTGCCGGGCCCGGTAACGCCGGCGCGACGGGATGTAGCATGAAGGAACGGCTGATCCGCGACATCGTCTTGTGGATGTCGGAAGAGGGAATTCGGGGCCTGAAGGAACAGGACCTGCTCGCGGGCTTCTGTAAACGCTGCCACGCCGCCGGCCTTCCCATCGATCGCGCGCTCGGCATCATCGACACGCTGCACCCGGAGTTCGAAGGCCGGGCCTTCCAGTGGAACAGCGAAAGCGACGGCGTTCCGGAAGTCGTACACTACGGTTCGACAAGCGGCGGCGAAGCGCAGGCCAACTGGCAGCGCTCCGTCTTCTTCCACATGCTCAGCGGCAATGAAACCGAGCGCCGCACCCGCCTCGCTGAGGAGCAGCATGTCCCATTCACCATTCTCGACACACTCAAAGAGGAGGGACACACCGACTGCGTCAGCATGATTCATCATTTCACCGACCGCGGCCGCATAGGGCAGATGGACTGCCTATACTCCTATTGGACCACGAAAAAGCAAACCGGCTTTCGTGAGGAGGATCTCGCAGCGCTGAGGACGCTGCTGCCCACCCTCGCGCTCGCGTTGAAGACTGCCTCGTGCATGCGCATCATCGGCACGCTTGCGGATGTCTATCTCGGCCGGGACGCCGGCCGCCGCGTCGTCGAGGGCAGCATCGAAAGGGGCTCGGCCGAGCGCATCGAGGCAGTCATGTGGTTCTCCGATCTGCGCAACTACACGCGCATAGCCGACAGCATCTCGCCGGAGGATGTCATCCCCTTTCTCAACGATTATTCCGGCATGGCGATCACCGCCGTCCACGACCACGGCGGCAGCGTCTTGAAGCTCATCGGCGACGGAGTGCTAGCCATCTTCAACGGCCGCAGGCCGGCTGAGGCCTGCAGTGCAGCCATCGCAGCGGAGCGTCAACTGCGGGTCATGCTTTCGGAGCTGAACGCACGGCGGCTCGATGAGGGCAAGCCGACCACCGATGTCTATCTGGGCTTGCACATCGGCGAGGTCTTCTATGGCAATATCGGCAGTCAGAATCGTCTGGATTTCACGGTCGTCGGGCCGGCGGTCAACGAGGTGAGCCGTATATCCGCCATGTGTCGCTCGGTCGAGCGTCACGTGATCATGTCCTCCGAATTCATCGCCGCCTGCCCGGTCGAACACCGCGCCAATGCGGTTTCGCTCGGCCGGTTTGCGCTGCGCGGCATTGCCAGGGCCAAGGAACTCTTCACCTGGGATCCGGAGATCGCGGCCGGTTGAACGGAACCGGCAAGCAACGAATAGCGCTCCGGCATGCTCCTCCCCAACCTCCTCCCACAGGAGGGGCTTCGGCGTTCCCGGTGCGTCCCAGGCCATATCGAAATCTTGAGCCTGCGGCGGCAACAAAGAGTCGGTGAGGATGCGGTGGGTTAAGCGCCTCCCACCCGTGGGGAGGGGCCGGGAAGGGGCGATTCACCTGCGCGGTGCAGCGAACCGCCCCGAAGCGATCTTCCCCTCAGTGATTGATTGCCTTGACGATCTCTTCCGTCACCTTCTTGGCGTCGCCGAGCAGCATCATCGTGCCGTCCTTGTAGAACAGCGTGTTGTCGATGCCGGCATAGCCGGAGCCGAGAGAGCGTTTGACGAAGAGGCATGTCTTGGCCTTGTCGACGTCGAGGATCGGCATGCCGTAGATCGGCGAGGACTTGTCGTCCCGCGCCGCGGGGTTGGTGACGTCGTTGGCGCCGATGACATAGGCGACATCGGCTTGCGCGAATTCCGAATTGATGTCCTCCAGCTCGAACACCTCGTCGTAGGGAACGTTCGCCTCGGCGAGCAAGACGTTCATATGCCCCGGCATGCGGCCGGCGACCGGATGGATCGCGTATTTGACCTCGACGCCGTTCTCCTTGAGCTTGTCGGCAAGCTCCCGGAGCGCGTGCTGTGCCTGGGCGACCGCCATGCCGTAGCCCGGCACGATGATCACCTTCGACGCGTTCTGCATCAGGAAGGCGGCGTCATCGGCCGAACCCTGTTTCACCGTCCTCTGCACGCCGTCGTCGCCGCCTGCCGCGACCGCCTCGCCGCCGAAGCCACCGAGGATCACCGAAATGAACGACCGGTTCATGCCCTTGCACATGATGTAGGAGAGGATCGCACCCGACGAGCCGACGAGCGCCCCGGTGATGATGAGCGCCAGGTTCCCGAGCGTGAAACCGATGCCGGCCGCAGCCCAGCCGGAATAGGAATTCAGCATCGACACGACGACCGGCATGTCCGCGCCGCCGATCGGAACGATGATCAGCACGCCGAGCGCCAGCGACAGCGCGACGATCATCCAGAAGTCGAAGTGGCTTTCGCTGAGCGCCAGACCGATGATGAAGAAGACGACGAGTGCGGCAAGCGCGAGGTTGATCGCGTGGCGGTAGGGCAAAAGGATCGGCTTGCCCGACATGCGGCCGTCGAGCTTCAGGAAGGCGATGATCGAGCCCGTGAACGTGATGGCGCCGATCGCCACGCCGAGCGCCATTTCGACCAGCGCCTGCGCGTGGATCGAACCGACCTCGCCGATGCCGAAAGAGGATGGCGCGTAGAGTGCGGCGGCGGCCACCAGAACGGCGGCGAGACCGACGAGCGAGTGGAAGCCGGCAACCAGCTGCGGCATCGCCGTCATCGGGATGCGTTTTGCGATATAGGCGCCGCCGCCGCCCCCCACGGCCAGACCGGCGACGATCAGGAGAAAGCCGCCGATCGACGGCTGTGCGAGGAACAGCGTCGTGACGATCGCGATGCCCATGCCGATCATGCCGTAGGTATTGCCCTTGCGGCTGGTGGTCGGATGCGACAGGCCCCGCAGCGCCATGATGAAGAGCACGCCCGAGACGAGATAGAGGAAGGCAGCGAAATTAGCGTTCATCGGCCCGCCTCACTTTTCTTTTTTCTTGTACATGGCAAGCATGCGCTGGGTGACGAGGAAGCCGCCGAAAATATTCACCGAGGCAAGCACCAGCGCGACGAAGCCGAAGCCGGCAGCAAGCCCCGAGGCGGAAATCCCGACCGCGAGCAGGGCGCCGACGACGATCACCGACGAAATCGCGTTGGTCACCGCCATCAACGGTGTGTGCAGCGCCGGCGTCACCGACCAGACGACGTAGTAGCCGACGAAGATCGCCAGCACGAAGATCGCGAGGCGAAAGACGAAGGGATCGATCGCGCCGCCGGTCGCGCCATGCGCCACCGCTCCGGCCGCATCGGGCACATATTCGGCGGCGGTCTTCACCGCCTCGACCGCCCGCTCCAGATCGGTCAGTGCCTTGTCCAGAAGTTCGTTCGCCATCTTACTTCTCCCCCTTCATGGAACCGCCGAAGGCCGGATGCACGACCGCCCCGCCATGGGTCAGTGCCGTGGCCTTGACGAGCTCGTCCTCCATGTTCAACGCCAGTGCCTTCGTCTCCTTCGAAACCATCGTCTCCAGGAAAGTGACGAGGTTCTTGGCGTAGAGCAGCGAGGCCGAAGCGGCGATGCGGCCCGGCACGTTCAGGTGGCCGACGATCCTGATTCCCCCGGCCTCCGTCACCTTGCCGGCTTCCGCCCCCTCGACATTGCCGCCGCGCTCGACTGCGAGATCGACGACCACCGATCCGGGCTTCATCGAATCAAGCATTTCGCGGGTCACGAGCCGCGGTGCCGGGCGGCCGGGGATCAGCGCCGTCGTGATGACGATGTCCTGCTTGGCGATGTGCTCGGCGACGAGCGCCGCCTGCTTCGCCTGATATTCCCGCGACATTTCCTTGGCATAGCCGCCGGCGGTCTCGGCCGCCTTGAACTCCTCGTCCTCGACGGCGATGAACTTGGCGCCGAGAGAGGCGACCTGCTCCTTGGCGGCAGGCCGCACGTCCGTCGCCGAGACGACGGCGCCCAGGCGACGGGCGGTGGCGATCGCCTGCAGGCCGGCGACGCCGGCGCCCATGACGAACACCTTGGCCGCCGGCACGGTGCCGGCCGCCGTCATCATCATCGGCAGCGCCCGGTCATATTCGTAGGCCGCATCGACCACCGCCTGATAGCCGGCGAGGTTTGCCTGGCTGGAAAGCACGTCCATGGATTGGGCGCGGGTGATGCGCGGCATCAGCTCCATGGCGAAGGATGTGAGGCCCGCGGCAGCCATGGCTGATATCGCTTCCTCGTTGCCATAGGGGTCCATGATGGCGATGACGACAGCGCCCGACCGATAGCCGGAAATCTCTTGCGCGCTCGGCCGACGGACCTTGAGGATCACGTCGGCGGTTTTCGCGTCCGCCGCCGTGCCGATCCGCGCACCGGCCTTCTCGTATTCCTGATCGGGCATGCGCGAACTGAGGCCCGCACCCGCTTCGACAACCACGTCGAAGCCAAGCGACTTCAGCTTTTTCACGCTCTCGACCGAACCCGCAACGCGTCCCTCGTTCGGATCCGACTCCTTGGCGATAAAGACGATCTCGCTCACAAATCCCCCCTCCCCGGCCCGCCCCGGCCGGGCCGGGTTGCGGGCGTTGTCCTCCGGGCGACGGGCCTTGCACGCCGCCCCTCAACTCGCATGGCCCCGAATCGAGCCGATCTCGGGAGAGAACCATGCGGCACTTCAATGCGCTATAGCGACCTTAGTGCACCTTACGGCACGGCGTCGCAGCGACAGAAACCCCTCCTTCGGGGGCGGATTCCTCCGCCGCCGAGACAGCACTCCCACGTGGTGCGGGAAAAGTTCGACCGCCCCGCAACGGACATGGGGAGCCTCATCCCCATCTTCGTCGGGTCGTATCAGTGGCGCCGGTCAGCGAAGAAAGAAGTAACCGGCAACATTAAGAAGGATGAAGAGCACGAGCGAGCTGAAGAAGCCCATCGTCGTGAAGAATGCAGCAGCCATCGCAATCAGCAGCGCGACGCAAAACAGGGTGCCGTATTTGGTGGCGTTGATGAAAAGATTGTATGTCTTCTCATGCTCGGAATAGTCCATCGGAGCGCCCGTCTCGACCGGTCCCGAATGATGCTCTGCCATCGTCCAATTCTCCAAATTCTGCGGCACCGCCGATGGCGGCCCAGCCTTATCCACCCATGACCGCCTGCCCGCGAGGCGCAACCGGTTCCATTAGCTCCGCATACACAATGCGCCGGCCGTTCGCAACGAAAACCCGCCCCGCACAGCTGCGGCATAATCGAAAGTGCGAACGCATCGCGGGGGCGGCAGCCCACCGCCAGGCGTCATGCAATCCACTTACCCGAGGCTTCCACGGCGCGTCCCGGCACGCCACGCATGCAGAGGGCTGCCACGGCAGAGGCGGGCATAGGGCCCGCGAAAACGAAACCCTGAATCAGATCGGCGCAATTGTGCGCGTTTATGAGCTGTAGCTGTTCGGCCGTCTCGACCCCCTCGACGACGGCCTTGAGCTCGAGGGCGCGGGCGAGGTTGACCGTGCCGAGAAGCAGTTTGAAACGCCTCGAATCCTCGTGAATGCCGCGCACGAAGGACCGGTCCATCTTTATGACGCTGACCGGAAGCGCATCGAGGTAGCTGAGGCTCGAATAACCCGTCCCGAAGTCGTCTATCGCGATGGTCATGCCGCGCCCGCGCAGCTCGCGAAGGACGGTCTGGACCTTCACGGGTTCGTCCATCAGGCAGCTCTCGGTCACTTCAAGATGCAAGCGGGCCGGATCGAGGCCGCTCTCCGCCAGGGCCTCGGCCACGATCGCGACAATCTCCTCGCCGTGAAGGTCGAGAACGGAGAGATTGACCGAAACCGCCACCTCGGCCGGCCAGCCAAGGCAATCGCGGCAGGCCTGTCGGACAACGAAACGCGTGATGTCCGTGACGAGCCCCATCTCTTCGGCAAGCTGGATGAAAACATCGGGCGGCACGGGCCCGCGCTCTGGATGGGTCCAGCGCGCCAGCGCTTCGCAGCTCTCGACGCGCGATCCGTCCGGTGTGAACATCGGCTGATAGGCAAGGTCGAGGTCGCCTGCGCCGATCGCCTCGCGCAGATCGTTCTTGAGCTTCTGGCGGTCGAGATAGCGTGCTTCCATCTCCTCCTCGAAGGCGGTACAGCCGCCGTTGTTTCGGGCCTTCGCCTCCGATAGCGCCAGATCGGCCTTGATCTGCAGTTCCTCGAACCGGAATTCGCTTTTCCTTACGATGACGAAGCCGGCATTCATCGCCATGTTGAAGGTGAAGCCCTCTGCCATGTAGGTGCCGCGCAGCTTCGCATGGACCGCGCGCATCCTCTCCTCCAGATCGGAGTGCCCCGTCCTGTTGTGGAAGAACACGACGAACTCGTCGCCCATCATCCGGGCGGCGATCGCTTCGCTGCCCGCGAGGCCCTTCAGGCGATCCGCAATGGCCTGAAGAAGCTTGTCGCCTACCACGTGGCCCTTCGTGTCGTTCACGTGCTTGAATTCGGCGACGTCCACGAGCAGCAGGCCGATATCGCGGTCATGTCCGGTGCCGGCCGCAACGGCATTGTGGGTGAGTTCGACGAAATAGTCGCGGCTCGGCAGTCCGGTAAGCGTGTCGAAGCGCACCATCTGCAATATCTGCTTCTCTGCCTGAACACGCGCCGTCACGTCTTCGAAGATCAGGACGATCTCGCCGTTCTCGCGGCGGTTCGCCGAGAATTCAAGAAGAAGATCTTCGGATACGGTGATGAGCGCGCGCGAACGCTTTCCCTCGATCAGGAGATCGAGCTGGCGCGCGATCTTGTCGCTCTTTTCCTGGTCGAGTGCCATGGCATCGGTCCCGCGCTCGAGGACGTCACCGAGCAGCCAACCTTTGAGTTGCGCCCTGTCGCCAAGGTGCAGAAGCTCACAGGCGCGCTCGTTCGCCACGACGATGCGATGCCGGCCGTCCAGCATGAAAAGGCCGTGGGTCATGTTGTTGAGCGCGGCGTCGAACTGCCCCGCGATTGTCTTCGTTTCCAGTGCCGCAAGCACGTTCTCGTCCCGCGCCGCGAGGATCTTTGCAAAAAGATAGCCGCGCACATTGTTCGCCATCATCCAAGTCGTCAGGATGAACGGCACGATCAGAACTGCGAGGACAGCCATGAAGGGATCGCCCAGGGACAAGGCGCCGATCATGATCGGCAGGCAGGCGGACGACGACAAGAACAGCACAGCCCGCTCGGAACCGTAGTTACGGCCCACCAGTGAAATCATCGACGCAAGCGTCACCGAAACGCATGCAACCTGAGAGAACACGTCCCGGGTGACCGCTATTGCATATCCGCAGGCGATGCCGCAGGTAAGCGTTACAGCGACGCCGCCGACGATGTAGCGGTTCTCCCACTTTCTGATGGCGGCAGAGTCCGCGCCGGAGAGATCCAGCTGGTCGAAGCGCATCATGTCGAGATTGCGCACGATCCACAGGAACACGATCGCGACGGTGCAGCCGAGATAGAGCGTGTCGGAGGTCTTCAGAAAGATAAGCAGGAAAGTCACGACATGCGAGAGCATGCCGATCACCAGCGTCCCTCGGTTCTGGTAGAGCGAGCTTACGAACGACAGATAGATATCTGCCGGAAGAGCGCCCCGTTCATTGCGGGTCATGAACTTAAGCTCCGGTTTGCCGGATTGTTATGGTCGAGGGCTTAACGAAAGATTTCCCCCGGCATTCTCGAGCAGCAACCAACGGCTCGGCACATTGAAACGAGAGGCTGTATATGCAGAAATTCAACCCCGATACGCAAAAATAGAACCAATATTGTGATCTGCGCGAGCAAGCAGCCGCAAGCCTTCTTGCCGAGACCTTGAAAGCAACGGGTAATTCCCGGAGGCGGTTACCCTATCTTCAAGAATTCCCCTGAATTCCTGCCCTCCGCAAGTCCCTCCGCGGAAATCAGGGAGTAACGCGCTTCTCCCCCAGTTGACTTTCTGAAGCTTCTGGCGGCAAGGCTTTTGCGGATAATAACCGGAGTCTGACGATGTCGAAACCTGTCGTTGCCATCCCATGCGATTTCCGCGAATTCGACGGCAATGTCTGGCATGTTGCTGCCCACCAATACGTCCGTGCGGCCGTCGAGGGCGCCGGGCTTATGGTGTTTCTCGTTCCCGCTCTGGAGTCCGGCAACGAGGTCGATGAGATCCTCGACCGCGTCGACGGGGTGCTCGCCAGCGGCGCGCGCTCCAACGTCCACCCGTCGCTCTATGGCCGCGAGGCGACCGAAGCGGACGGACCTTTCGACCCCGGCCGCGATGCGACCAGCCTGCCGCTGATCCGCCGCGCACTCGACCGCGGCGTGCCCCTGTTTGCAATCTGCCGTGGCATACAGGAACTCAATGTCGCGCTTGGCGGCACGCTCGCAACGGAGATCCAGGAGCAGCCCGGCGTCTGGGATCATCGCAAGCCGGAGGTTCCTGATCTCGATGTCGCCTACGGCATTCGCCAGGACGTGGTCGTGAAGGAAGGAAGCTGTCTCGCCCCGGTTCTCGGCACGGGCCGGATAAGGGTCAATTCGCTGCACCGACAGGCGATCGCTGCCGCCGCCCCGCGCCTTGCCGTCGAAGCCGTGGCCGACGACGGGACCATCGAAGCGGTCTCGGTCATCGGCGCCAGGGCCTTCGCCGTCGGCGTGCAGTGGCATCCCGAATACTGGGTCCGGACCGACGCTCCGTCGGCCGCCCTCTTCAAGGCCTTCGGCGATGCCGCGCGGGCCTATCGTGAGAGCAAGGCCGGCTAGAGCGGGATGAGGAGAAGCGTGCGGGTTTTCCGCACGCGTCTCCGCGCCTCAACTCGTTAGAAGTCTTCGTCAAAATCGATTTGCGTCGGCGCGCCGGAACGGCGTCTCGATGACCGGTGTCAAAGCCTCGCCGGTCGAGAACCATGCCTTCAGATTATCGACGACGAGATCGGCCATGGCGTTGCGGGTGACGACCGAGGCCGACGCCACATGCGGCAGCAGCGAGACGTTGGGAAACGAAAGCAGCGCTTCCGGAACGGTGGGCTCCTTCTCGAAAACGTCGAGGCCGGCTCCGGCGATCGTGCCGTTGCGGAGCGCGGCGATGAGCGCCGCCTCGTCCACGGTCGAGCCGCGGCCGACATTGATCAGCACGCCGTTGGGCCCGAGCGCCGAAAGGACATCCGCATCGACTGCCTTCAACGTGCTCGGCGTCCCGGGTACGATGACGATGAGCGTGTCGACGGCCTCGGCCATGCCCACGAGGCTCGAATGATAGGTATAGGCCAGTCCTTCGCGCGGCGTGCGCGTGTGATAGGCGATCGCGACGCCGAAGGCTTCGAGCCGACGAGCGATCGCGAGACCGATCCGGCCAAGGCCGAACAGCCCGACCGTGCGGCCTCGGAGCGAAAGCGGAGAGAGCGGAAAGGCGCCTTCGCGCACCCAGCGGCCCTGCCGCAGCCATTGCTCGGCCTGCGGCAGGAGACGCACGGTGTTGAGAAGGAGCCCTATGGCCGTGTCGGCGACTTCCTCCGTCAGGACGTCGGGCGTATTGGTGACGACAATGCCGCGGGCGGCCGCGCGCGAGACATCGACGCCGTCATAGCCCACGCCGAAATTCGCAACGATCTCGAGGCTGGGGAATGCATCCATCAGCGCCACCGGCAACTTGCCCGAAACGGCGATTCCGCAAACGTCGTGCATGTCTGCCGTGACGAGAGTTGCATCGGCGCGCTCGATGCGCACGGTCTCGAACATCTCCGGCAGCCGTTCGAGGACCCTCGGGTTGATCTTACCGGGCACAAGAATTCTAGGACGACTCATCGGGCTCCCTTTCCGGACATAACGAGAATGCGGACGATCACGCGCGCATCCTGTTCAGACTCGAAAGGAACGATCAAGCGGTTACGCGAAGCGGTCCGGTGGATTGGCGGATGCGCATTTCCGGTTTGATCAGATGGATGCCGTCGGGTTCATGGCTGCCGGAAAGCTTGTCCAGGAGCGCGCGCGCCGCGCTGCGGCCCACCTCCGCCTGGCCGTTCCATACGGTCGTTAGCGCCGGCGTCGCGATCGACGCTTCCTCGAGATCGTCGTAGCCGGTGACCGAGATGTCGACGCCCGGCACGAGGCCGGCGCGGGCAATGCCGTTCATCATGCCGATAGCGACCAGATCGTTCCAGCAGACGACCGCGGTGGGCTTCTGCGGCAGGGAAAGGAGATGCACGGCGGCCTCGAAACCGCCCTGCTTGGAGCGCGGCCCGGGAATGCGCAAGTCCGGGTCGACCTCGATATTCGCCTTGCGAAGCGCATTGACGTAGCCCTGGTAACGGTCGCGGCCGGTCGAGGTCTGGTCGGTTCCGCCGACCATTGCAATGCAGCGATGGCCGAGGCCGATGAGATGGTTTGTGGCAAGCGCGATGCCGTAGGCGTCGTCGCCACGGAAGATCGGCACGTCGAGCCCCTCGATCGAACGGGCGATCAGGATCGCCGGCATCCCGTTGTCCTCGGCAAGCTGAATATCCTGCGGCGGTGTGCCGATGGCGGGCGACATGATGACGCCGTCGCCCCCGAGCTGCAGCAGCGTCTCGATGAAATCGCGCTGCTTCTCCACGGAATCATAGTGGTTGGAGAGAATGAAGGTCTGCTTGTCGCGATCGAGCTCCGCCTCTATCGCCCTGAGGATCTCACCGTAGAACGGGTTCATGATGTCGTGCACGACGACGCCGATGATGCCCGAGCGCGACGTCCTGAGACTTGCGGCGCGGCGGTTGTAGATGTAGCCGAGTGCGCGCGCCTGTTCCTTGATCTTGTCGCGCGTGACCGCCGCCACAAGCGGGCTGTCGCGCAATGCCAGGGATACCGTCGCCGTGGAAAGGCCGAGTGTTTCCGCGATTGTCGAAAGCTTGACCTTTTGCGCCACCGTGCCCCCCGATTGCAGTCGCTGCCGTCACCAGTTTAAATCTCTTTAAACTGTTTAAATTATCGCCGCAATCGGGAAGTTCGAATCCGGGCCGGCCCTCAATCCGCAGCTCTGGCGGCCTGCAGATTGCTGTCGACGGCGCGCAGGAGCTTCATGAGGGTGCGCACCTGCTTGTCGGTCAAGCCACGCGTTGCGAGCTTCTCGGAATGCTGGCCCGCCTCCGCGATGATCTGCAGGCGGTCGCGGCCCAGATCTGTCAGATAGACCTTTGTCAGCCGCGCATCGTCCCTGTCCGGCCGGCGTTCGAGAAAGCCCTGGGCTTCCATTCGGCCGATCGTGCGCGTCATCGTCGGCGCCTTGACCCCGAGCTTGGCCGCCAGCGCCCCGGCCGTAAGCCCGTCCGTCTCGGCGAGGGCGAGCATGACGCCGTCCTGTCCGGCATAGAGTCCGCTTGCAACGAGATTGCGCGAAAGCACGGTGCGCATCGAGCGGGCCGCCTGGACGAGAACCGAAGCGAGATCGTTCGCCTCGGCGACGATCTCGTCCTTCTTCTTGCCGTTCTTGCCCTTCTTTTCGGCTTTGCTCTTCTTGCCCATTGGACCTCCCGCCGAATCCCCTACACTGCACTTATAGCAATAAGGCTTGAGATTACGAACTGTATGACTCAAATAACGATTTTACGGCAAACCATGCCGAGGACCGAGTAGAATGTCGCTGCCGAAGCCACGCTGGAACGACAATCCCGACGCACTCGCACCTGCCGAGCGGCGGCGCTGGATCGCGGTGCTGCCGCTCGGCGCACATGAGCAGCACGGGCCGCATCTCCCCTTCGAAACGGACCGGCTGATCGCTGCCGGCATCGTCGAGCGCGTTATCGCCGCACTGCCACGAACACTGCCCGCGACCTTCCTGCCCGTCGAACCCGTCGGCTATTCGGTGGAGCACATGGACGTGCCCGGCACCCGAACACTCGCCTATGACGAGGCGATCGCCCGCTGGCTCGGCATTGCCGGGGACCTTGCCGCGCTCGGCATCCGCAAGTTCGTCATGCTGAACGCGCATGGCGGCAATTCTCCGCTGATGACCATCGTGGCGACGGAGGCGCGGATACGCTTCCGGATGCTCGCCGTGGCAACGAGCTGGACGCGGTTCGGACAGCCGGATGGCTGGATCAGCGCCGAGAACAAGGCGGTCGACATCCATGGCGGCGACATCGAGACCTCGGTAATGCTGGCGCTTCACCCGGACAAGGTGGACATTGCGAAGGCGCGCGATTTTGCCTCGCGCCAGAGTGAATTTGCGCGCTCGTTCAAGCATCTGCGCGCCTACGGGCCGCACGCCTTCGGCTGGAAGATGTCGGATCTCAATCCGGATGGCGCCGCCGGCAATGCCGCCGCCGCCAGCGCCCTACGCGGCGAAGCGCTCCTCGGGCATGTGACGAAAGGCATCATCGAGTTGCTTGCGGACGTGAACGCCTTCGATGCCGGAGCGTTCGACTGATTTTCGCCCGCGTCGATCGCGACACAGGTCTGTATTTGCGCATCGCCACCTCATCTCTTATATGAGAACCCAACCATCGATGCCCGCGGCGCATCGCCAACACCCGAGGTTCCCATGACTGAAACATCCGCGCAGAAGCCGATACCCGTCACCGTGCTCACGGGCTATCTCGGCTCCGGCAAGACGACGCTTCTGAACCGCATCCTCAGTGAGAACCATGGCCGCAAATATGCGGTCATCGTCAACGAATTCGGCGAGATCGGCATCGACAACGACCTGATCGTCGAGTCGGACGAGGAAATCTACGAGATGAACAACGGCTGCGTCTGCTGCACCGTTCGCGGAGACCTGATCCGTGTCGTCGAAGGACTGATGCGCCGTCCCGGCCGCTTCGACGCGATCATTGTCGAGACGACGGGTCTTGCCGATCCGGTGCCGGTCGCGCAGACCTTCTTCATGGATGATGACGTTCGCGCCAAGACCGAGCTCGACGCCGTCGTGGCGCTCGTCGACGCCAAGCACCTGCCGCTGCGTCTGAAGGACAGCCGGGAGGCCGAGGACCAGATCGCCTTCGCCGACGTTGTGCTCCTCAACAAGACCGATCTCGTAACGCCGGAGGAACTGGAACGCGTCGAGGCGACCGTGCGCGTCATCAATCCGTCCGCCCGCATCTATCGCACGCAGCGCTCCGAGATCGACCTCGGCAAGGTGCTCGACCAGGGGGCCTTCAATCTCGACAAGGCGCTCGAGAACGATCCGCACTTCCTGGATCAGGACGACCACGACCACGTCTGCGGCCCCGATTGCGATCACGACCACCATCATCATCACGATCATCACCATCATGATCACGATCACGACCACGGCCATCATCATCACCATAACGACGGCCCCTCGCCGATCCATGACGTGACGGTGCAGTCGATCTCGCTGCGCGGGGGCGAAATGAATCCGGACCGCTTCTTCCCCTGGATCCAGAAGATCACCCAGACCGACGGGCCGAACATCCTGCGCCTCAAGGGCATCATCGCCTTTGCCGGCGACGCGGAGCGTTATGTCGTCCAGGGCGTCCACATGATCATCGAAGGCGATCACCAACGTCCCTGGAAAGAGGGCGAGAAGCGCGAAAGCAGGCTCGTCTTCATCGGCCGCGATCTCGACCGCGAGAAGATCGAGCGCACCTTCAAGGCATGCGAAGTCCAGGCATGATGCCGCAAGGCAGCACCCGGCTTCGGGATAAGATCACGATGAAAAAAGAAAGTCCGTCGAACTGATGCCGACCGTCGCTCCGCTCGATCTCGAAGGCCACGTCGTCGGCGTGGCTTTCCTCAAGGATGTTCCCTTCTTCGCCGGAGCCGTCGGCACGATCCACCGGCTCGATCATGGCCACAAGACGATTGAAGCGCATGACGGATTGCTGTCATTCGTCGTCGACGAGGCGAACGATACGCTGCTGACCGGCGGCGAAGACGGCAAGGTGATGCGCATTTCGGCAGACGGCACGGCGAACCTCGTTGCCGAAACTGGGCGCAAATGGATCTCGCAAGTTGCGGCCGGACCGCAAGGTGCAGTCGCTTACGCCTATGGCAAGACAACGCATGTGCGTCTTGCCGACGGCACCACGCGGGAATTTCCCGAGCAGCGCACCGTCGAGGGCATCGCCTTCGCACCGAAAGGCCTGAGGATCGCCGCCGCGCGCTACAACGGCGTCTCGCTGCACTGGGTGGCCATGGCCGGCCAGCCGGTCGATCTCGAATGGAAAGGCGCTCATACCGGCGTCACCTTCTCTCCCGACGGACGCTTTGTGGTCACGGCGATGCAGGAAAATGCGCTGCATGGCTGGAAGCTCGATGCAAAGCCCGGGGCGGAGACGCGGCACATGCGTATGACCGGCTATCCGGCAAAGGTGAAGTCGCTCTCCTGGTCGGCGAAGGGCAAGTGGCTTGCCTCGTCCGGCGCGCCGGCGGCGATCGTCTGGCCTTTTCAGGGCAAGGACGGGCCGATGGGCAAAGCGCCGCTCGAGCTGGGCACGCGCGCCAATATCATGGTGACGACGGTCGCCTGCCATCCGGCAGAAGATGTCGTCGCCATCGGCTATGAGGACGGCATGGTTCTCGCCGCCCGCTTCGCCGACAGCAAGGAGGTGCTGCTGCGCCGCCCGGGCAATGGCGCGATCACCGCCATGGCCTGGAACAGAAGCGGCCGCCAGCTTGCTTTTGGCTCGGCCGCCGGCGACTGCGGAGTGGTGGATATCGCTGGGTAGAACCCTGATCTTTGCGCGACGCATTTCGACGTGACGGCCCTCCCATTGCCTCTCGAATAGCCCCTCCCCAACCTCTCCCCACAAGGGGAGGGGTTTAGCTCGCCGGCCAGATGGGCAACAGAACGGCCGCTTACCTCACCATTCAAGCTCCAGATGCGGCCGCCCATTCGAGGTTCTCTCCACCGTCCGCCCGCTTTCGTCGACGGTTGCCGTCACTCGTTGGCGGAATGCCGAGAAACTCTCGAAGGTGACCACATCGACCGGCTCATCGAACCTGAACGTCAGACGATAACGCCCTGTTGCTCCGAGCGCCTGGACCGAGAGGATTTCCGCTTCGAAGGGCTGGCCGAGATAGTGGCCTCTGACGCGCGAGCCGAGCATCCACGGATTGAAAGGCGGCCGATTGCCGACAGCGGCATGGAGCGTGTTCCAATCGCGATAGCCATATTGAGCAGCGATCAATTCAAGCGACTTGGAGTGGCTGATTTCGCCGCCTTCCGGCGCCAGTCGGGAACGCAGGCGTTTCGCCTGATCCTTCAGCGCGTCGAGCGAGGGAAGGCGTCGTAGTTCATGCGTCATGACAGGGTCTCCTGCTGTGGCATGCGATTTCAGGGATGGGTGTCCGCATTGCCATCGGCGCGCATGCCGTATTCGGCGTGACCGTGTCGAAAAAGAGGGGCTTCACCGAAGCTTGACGCTCGCGGACGGCAGGGGCCCTCACCCGGCGCTTCCATAGGAGAAAGCCCGGTCGTTGTCAAACGGCCGCCACCGGGCATGACCACGGATCGGCAGCTTGCGCACACGCCAAAGCTGTGGGAGGACTTGGCATCGTCAAGGGAGGATACCATGAGCGAAATCACCATTCTTGCTTTCGCGCTCGTCGCTTTCATCGGCATCGCGACCCCCGGACCAACCGTGCTTCTCGCGCTCACCAATGGCTCCCGCTATGGGGTGAAACGGGCAACGGCAGGCATGATCGGCGCGGTGCTTTCCGACTTCGCCCTGATCGGCGCCGTGGCCCTCGGGCTCGGCGCGCTGCTTGCCGCTTCGGAGTTCTGGTTCTCGGTCGTCAAGTGGCTGGGTGCGGCCTATCTCGCCTTCCTCGGCATTGCGCTGCTGCGCTCCCGTGGAACGCTGGATATCTCCTCGCAGGTATCGCAAGGGATGGGAGGCGGCACATCGCGCTCGATTTTCATGAAGAGCTTCCTCGTCGCCGTCACCAACCCCAAGGGCTACCTGTTCTTCTCAGCCTTTCTGCCGCAGTTCGTCGACCCTGCGCTACCGCAAATACCGCAGTACGTCACACTGGCCCTGGTCTTCGCTTCGATCGATTTCGCGGTGATGTTCGGCTATGCGCTGCTCGGCTCGCAGGCTGTCCGCTTTCTGAAACGTTCCGGAGCGATCTGGCTCGACCGTGTATGCGGCGGCGCATTGCTGGCGCTAGCCGGCTCACTGGCATTCTACCGGCGCGCCACCAACTGACATGCTTGCAGAGAGGAAAACGGATGATCGGATACACGATGGTCGGAACGAGCGATCTGAAGCGGGCCGAACAGTTTTACGATCCGCTGATGGCCCTGATGGGTCAGGAGCGCTGCTATTGCGACGAACAGGTTGCCTCCTGGGGGCGCAAGGATGACGACAGAGCTCCACGCTTCTTCACCGGCTATCCTTTCAACGGCGAGGCGGCGACCATCGGCAATGGCGTAATGACCGCGTTTCTTGTCGAAACGGCGGAGGTCATAGATCGCCTTTTCCGGATTGCGCTTGAGAATGGCGGCAGCAGCGAAGGCGAACCTGGCTTTCGCCCGCAATATGGCGAGGGCTTTTATGCGGCTATGTGCGCGATCCCGACGGCAACAAGCTTGCCTTTGTCTGCTACGACGCGAGGAAGCTGAGAAACTGACCCTCAAAACATTACAGCGCCCCCGCGCCGTTCCGGCGCAGGAGCGCTGTTCGTTGCCCGCCTCCGCAGGGTGAGAGGCGGGAGAAAATCAGGCGGCGCGCTTGACGGGCGGCAGGGCGAGCTTGCGACCGCTTGCCACCAGCATGCCGGCGGCGCCGTCCAGCCAGCCTTCCTTGAGTTCGAACGCCAGGAAGCGGTTGCGCTCGAACGGGCCCGGCATGACCAGGTGCTGCGCGCGTGCGGCGAAGAAGCCGAAGCGCTCGTAATAGGCCGCGTCGCCGACGAGCAGGATCGCGCCATGCCCGCGGTTCTTGGCTTCCTCAATCGCCGCCCGCATCAGCATGCCGCCGATGCCCTTGCCCTCGTGCGCCGGGTCGACCGCAAGCGGGCCAAGCAGCAGCGCTGGCACGGCCCGGCCTTCCCGATCGACTCCAGCCTCGACGTTCCAGAGGCGCACGGTGCCTATGACGTGACCGCCGGCATCGCGAGCGACGAGCGCCAATCCCTCGGCCGGAACGCGGCCGCGCCGCAGCTTCTCCGACGACTTCTTGCGGCGGCCGGCGCCCATGGCGCGGTCGAGCAGGTTCTCGCGCGCGACGACGTCGCCCGGGTTTTCCGAATCGATCACAAAGGTGGTTGGCGCGAAGAACGCGCGCAGGGAATCAACAACAGCGGCCATCGGGGCCTCCCGTCATCAAAACCGCTTCAAGCGGACCGGACATGAATTGTGAAAGCCGCTCCCGCTTGAGCGGGAGCGAGCAGGATCAGATGACATAGGCCTTCAGCGGCTCGAAGCCGTTGAAGGCGACGGCCGAGTAGGTCGTCGTGTAGGCGCCTGTGCCTTCGATCAAAACCTCGTCGCCGATCGTCAGCGAGATCGGCAGCGGATACATGTTCTTCTCATAGAGCACGTCGGCCGAGTCGCAGGTCGGGCCGGCGAGCACGCAGGGTTCCATCGCATCGGCATCGCGAGCCGTGCGGATCGGATAGCGGATCGCCTCGTCCATCGTCTCCGCGAGACCGCCGAACTTGCCGATGTCCAGGAAGACCCAGCGGTGGCTGTCGTTGTCCGACTTCTTCGAGACGAGAACGACTTCCGCCTTGATCACGCCGGCATTGCCCACCATGCCGCGGCCCGGCTCGATGATCGTCTCCGGAATGTTGTTGCCGAAGTGCTTCTTCAGCGCGCCGAAGATCGCCTGGCCGTAGGCTTCGGCCGACGGAACGTCCCTGAGGTACTTCGTCGGGAAGCCGCCGCCCATGTTGACCATCTTGAGCTCGATGCCCTGCTTGGCAAGCTGAACGAAAACACGCTTGGCGTCGGCAAGAGCCGCATCCCAGGCGTCGAGCTTCGTCATCTGCGAGCCGACATGGAACGAAACGCCGTAGGAGACGAGCCCGAGCTGGTGCGCATAGACGAGCACGTCGACGGCCATCTGCGGCACGCAGCCGAACTTGCGCGACAGCGGCCACTCGGCGCCTTCCCCATCGGTGAGCACGCGGCAGAAGACACGGGCACCGGGAGCGGCGCGCGCAATCTTCTCGACCTCTTCATGGCTGTCGACCGCAAAGAGGCTGATCCCCAGCGCATGAGCGCGTGCAACGTCGCGCTCTTTCTTGATGGTGTTGCCGTAGGAGATGCGGTTCGGCGTCGCCCCGGCATCGAGCGCCATTTCGATTTCGGCGACGGACGCGCAATCGAAGTTGGAGCCGAGACCGGCGAGAAGGCGCAGGATTTCCGGCGCCGGGTTTGCCTTCACGGCATAGTAGATGGCGCTGTCCGGCAGCGCATGACGGAAGGCCTTGAAATTATCGCGCACGACGTCGAGATCGACAACGAGGCAAGGACCTTCGGGTCGTCGGGTGTTGAGGAAGTCGATGATACGTGCGGTGGTCATGGCCATATTCCCCGATCCATTAGACTCCACGACTGTGGAGGACAAAGGGCATACGCGCGCTTGCACTGGAACCAGCCGGTGGAGACCCCGGAACCATGCATGCGCTCGATGCGCGAATGTTGAATCGAAGCCCGCAAAGGCTAGGATTCGGCTTTGTCTGCCATGGATTGGAGGGAATAACCCAACCGCACTTCCGGCAATGAAGGTGTGCCTCTTCAGTAACCCCGGCTGTTGGAAAGCCGGCAGACACCAGAAAGGCCCGCACCGTCGTTGCTTCAAGATGTCCTCGCATTTCCCGGTTGGCCGGAATAGCGACTGGAGGGGTTAGTTCCAGGTACCTTACCGATAACCTCACCTAATCGAGGGTCGGCGGACACCCACAGGCACGTGCGACTTTGGGCAAGGCGTAGGTAAGAAAATTCACTGTCGTAATCAAGAGTTTTTTCCACCTCGCCGATAAATTTTTCTGGACCGCGCAGGGCCACCAGTGTTCACTTTCGTTGAACGATCGCAGCAAGGCCGATTGGTGCGGCCGGGGTAGCGAAGAACGGCGTATCCAGGCCGGTTCCGCCCGCGCATGCCCAGAGAGAGGCAAGTCATGGATACTTTGACCCGCATCCGCGCTTTCATCGATGTCGTGGACGCGGAAGGCTTTTCTGCTGCGGCCCGGCGCATCGGCAAATCCAAGGCGCTGCTGTCGAAATATGTGCGCGAACTTGAGGATGAGCTCGGCGCGCTGCTGTTGAACCGGACGACGCGCCAGTTCTCGCTGACGGAGGCCGGCCACACCTATTACCGCAGCGCATCGGAGATCCTGAAGGAGATCGACAACCTGGCCGATCTCGTGCGCGCCAATAATTCCGACCTGAAGGGCCGGTTGCGAATCACCGTGCCGAGGACCTTCGTCGACGCGGATATCGGCCAGTCGCTGATCGACTTCGGCAGGGAACATCCCGAACTGTCGCTCGATATCGTCTCCGACGACCGGTTCATCGACCTCGTCGAGGAGGGCTTCGATGTCGCCATCCGCATCACCCGGCTCGAGGACTCGACGCTGATCGCCCGCAAGCTCGACGACTTTCAGGTGCTGGTCTGCGCCTCCCCGGATTTCATGGCCAAAGCCGGCCCCCTCGGGCATCCGAGTGAACTTTCCAAACTCCCGTGCATCCTCGACACAAACGGCCGGTCCTATTCGAGCTGGCGTTTCGTCGAAAAGGACGGCTCGCCTTTCACGGTGTCGGTCAGCGGACAGATCGAGGTCAACAGCCCGCTTGCCGCGGCCCGTGCCGCGGTGACTGGCATCGGAGTGGCGGTCCTTCCCGATTTCATCGCCCGACCGAAGATCGCTTCCGGAGAGCTTGTGACCTTCTTCGACGATTTCCTGCCCAAGGACCGCGGCATCTACGCCATCTATCCGCATCGCCGATACCTTCCGACCAAGGTTCGCACCTTCGTCGACTTCCTTCACAACTGGTTCCGCAACACGCGCTGAGGCGGCTGAATCCGTCCTCGGCCGGCGGATGCGATGCGTTGCAAAGTCCCAATTCCGTCTCATTTGCAGTACATTCGGAAGACGATTCGCACGGCTAAGGCCGAAAGGATTCCCATTCCCATGAAAACACGCAGCCTCGTCATGGCCGGCCTTGCGACGCTCCTTTCGCCCGCGCTCGCTTCCGCCCACCCGCACATCTTCGCCGAAGCGCGGCTGGAGATCGTCGCCGACGACAAAGGCGAGATCGGCGAACTGAGAAACGTCTGGCGTTTCGACGAGCTGTTTTCGGCAAGCGTCGTTCTCGACTTCGACAAGAACTCGAACGCGACGCTCGATCCGGATGAGCTGAAGGAAGTCGGCCAGACGGTGCTCGAGTCGCTGGCGGAGTACAACTATTACACGTCGATTTCCGACAACGGCAAATCCGTGAAGGTCAACAGGCCCGACAGCATCACCGTCGACTACAAGGATAACCAGCTCCTGATGATGTTCGCGGTCAAGCCCGCCGAGGCGATGCCGCTCAAGGGCAAGCTTTCCTTCGGCGTCTACGATCCGACCATGTATACCGCCATGGATTTCCCGACCGACGAAGACCTCTCCGTCGTCGGCGACAGGATCGAGGCCTGCCGGCACCAGGTGGTGCGGCCGGATCCCGACGAAGTGCTGGCGGAAAACAAGGACACGCTGACCGACGCCTTCTGGAACGATCCGACCGGCACGGACACGTCGAAGCTCTTTGCAACCAGGATCGAGATCACATGCTGAATGCCCGCTATGCTGGCGGCCTGATGGCGGCCGTGCTCCTGTTGACGGCCCTTTCCGCAACCGTTGCCGCCGCCCAGTCGCCCCTCGGCATCGGCACAGCCGAACCTTCCATCCGCACGACTGGCTTTCTCGGCGGTTTCTTTTCCTGGGTCAACATGGAGCAGCAGGGCTTCTATCGGATGCTGACCGACGCGCTCAAGGGCATGCGTGAGAACCCATGGCAGCTCTGGTCTTTGATCGGCCTTTCCTTCACCTACGGCGTGTTCCATGCTGCCGGGCCGGGCCACGGCAAGGCGGTCATCTCCTCCTACATGATCGCCAATGAGACTGAACTGAAGAGAGGCGTGCTGCTCTCGTTTCTCTCCTCGATCCTGCAGGGCGTCGTTGCCATCCTCCTGATCGGCGCCGTCTATCTCGTGCTGCGCGGCTCCTCGATCAGCATGACGAACGCCACCCGTGCGCTCGAAATCGCGAGCTATGCGCTGATCGCTGCCTTCGGCGGCTGGCTCGTCTTCCGCAAGCTTCGCTCAATGCTGCGTCCGGCCCCTGCGGCCGTGCATTTCCACGACGATCATGGCCACGGTCACGAACATCATCATCACGACCACCCCCACGCGCACGGGCCCGGCGAGGTCTGCGCAACCTGCGGCCACGCCCATGCGCCCGATCCGGCGCTCCTGAAGGGCGACCGCTTCGCGCTCAGCGAAGCCTGGTCGGCGATCGTCGCGGTCGGCTTGCGCCCCTGCTCGGGCGCTCTGATCGTGCTTTCCTTCGCGCTCCTCAACGGGCTCTATCTCGGCGGCGTGCTTTCGGTCTTCGCCATGTCGATCGGCACGGCAATCACCGTTTCGATCCTGGCGACCATGGCCGTCACGGCCAAGGGCGTTGCCGTGCGCTATGCCTCAAGCGATTCGGCAGCGGCGCGCATCTCGAACGGAATCGAGATCGCCGGTGCATTTCTGGTTCTGCTGCTCGGGCTGGTGCTCCTGGGCGCGGCACTGCAGAGCTGAGTTGCGGCGGAAGAGGACGGCGCCGACCGGAGACTTACAGACCTTTCCGGCGCTGGTGGCGGGCGCGCAGCCAGAAGATCAGGAAGAAGCCTGCCACGAAAAGGCAGCCGACCGCGGCCGCAAGCCACGGCGATATGTCGCCGAGCCTCACCATGATCGAGGGCAGCGCGAAGAAGCCGATCCCGACCACCAGCAAAATGACGGCTGCCGCGATGGCGGGCGATTTCTCCTTCTCGGGCGTGCTCACCTTCGTTCCTCCTCCGCAAGCGCTGCGCGGATATCCTCGAGGCGCTGCTTCTGGCGCCCGTCGCGATCGAAATTGTCGGGCGAAAGCCAGTGCTCGAAAGCGGCCTTGATGAGCGGCCATTCGCGATCGATCATCGAGAACCAGGCCGTATCGCGATTGGCGCGCTTCGAAACCATATGCTGACGGAAAATACCCTCGAACGTAAAGCCGAGGCGCACCGCCGTCGTGCGGCTCGCCTTGTTTTCGCTATGGCACTTCCATTCATAGCGCCGATAGCCAAGGTCCTCGAACACATGCCTGGCCATGAGATAGTGCGCTTCCGTCGAAAGCGGCGACCGCGCCATGGCGGCCCCATGCGCGACACCGCCGACCTCGACGACGCCGTTGGCGGAATCCGCCCGCATGTAATTCGCCATGCCGACGACCTTGCCGCTCGCCTTGTCGCGAAAGACTTCAGTCACCCAGCCAGACTTCTGCTGAACCGCCGAAAGCCAGCCGTCGAAATCCTCGATGCCCGAGAAATCCTCCTGAGAGAAGTATCTGAGCAGAGAATTGATGGCCATGCCGCCGAAGGCATCGCTCCAGAGGGCATTCAGATGTTTCGCCCGGTCGAAGGGTTCGACGCGAACGTATCGCCCCTCGATGAGCACCGGTTTTGGCGCTGGGCATCCTTTCCAGTCGGCAAGATCGCGCATCAACTGCTCCCGCGTTTTGCATTTGCATTGGCCATAGGACAGACGCGGGGCGGTGACAAATTCAAACTGGTGATGCGACCCATGAGCGGAACGGATCGGCGCCCGCTCATGGAGTCCGCTCACGCCGGAATTTTTGCGGCTGAAACTGTCGCCTCGATGTGGTCGACGAGCGCATCGGCCAGGCCGAGCCGGCCGGCGAGCAGGTCGAGATAACCCCGCTCGGCCCGGCCGTCCGGTTCGATCGCCAGACGGGAGGCCGTATAGATCTCCACCCGCTCCTCCTCCGTCTTCCCGGCGGAGATGATGGCATCGAGATCGACGGGATTGACGAGTTCAGCTTCCAGGAAGGCCGCCGCGTCCGCGGAAAGCCCCGAAACCGAGAGCTTGTCCATGATGCGGCCGCGCTCGGCGGCGTCGATATGGCCATCTGCGCGCGCGGCGGCGATCATGGCGCGCACCAGCACGAGCGCGAAGTCGTCGCTCAGCGCTTCCGGCGCAGCAAAGCCGGAATCCGTTGGCGGCGCGGGCAATTGAGCCGGCGCCGGTGCCGCGGGCTCGGCCACCGGCTCCTTCCCGGACTGATAGTTCTTGTAGGCTTGGTAGCCAAGGCCGGCGATCGCGGCGAGACCGCCGAGGACGGCGGCGTTGCCGGCCAGCTTGCGTCCGGATTTAGTGCCGAGCAGCACCGCGGCGATCGCGCCGGTGGCGAGCGGATTGTCCTTTGCGACTTTGGTCACCTGATCCGCCCGGCCGCGGATGGTCCCTCCGGCGCCGGGCACCTGCGATCCCAGGAATTGATCCAGCAATTTCTTCGCGTCGAACATCGGGCTTGCTCCTTTTCGATCTGTGCGCGATGGCAAGCACCAACGCTCCATCCCGCTCCCTGCATGTTTCCTTTGATCTCCCCGATCAGAGGGAAAAACCATGCGGCACCTCAAACTGGTACAGCGAACCTTCGCGCGTCTGACAGGACACACGCGGCGCTGTTGCGGATTGAGACATAGGAACGTTGCAGCGGAAATACAAACCCGGCGTTCCAGATGAAACGGGGCGGACGAACGCCAGCCCCCCAGGTCGCGTAGCGGCTGCAGATCAGCCCTTGAGCGCGAAGGCCTCGGCCGCCAGCCTGGTGATGCCGGCCCAGTCGCCCTTGGCGACCAGGTCCTTCGGCGCCACCCAGGAGCCGCCGACGCATACGACGTTGGGAAGCGTCAGATAGTCGCGCGCGTTGGAAAGCGAAATGCCGCCGGTCGGGCAGAACAGGGTGCCGGCGAGCGGCGACGACAGCGATTTCAGATATGCGGCGCCGCCGGCCTGCTCCGCGGGGAAAAACTTCATCACCTCGTAGCCTTCCTCGCGAAGCCCCATGACCTCGCTCGCCGTCGCCGCACCCGGAAGCAGCGGCACCTCGTGATCGCTGGCGACATCGATCAGTTCCTGTGTCGTTCCGGGGCTCACGATGAACTCGGATCCGGCCGCGACAGCCTCTTCGTACTGGGCGGCATTGAGGATGGTGCCGGCACCGGCGACGGCGCCCTCTACTTCGCCTGCAACCGCGCGGATCGCTTCCAGCGCCGCCGGCGTCCGCAAGGTGATTTCGATCGCTTTCAGGCCCCCTGCGACGAGCGCCCGCGCAAGCGGTACCGCCGACGACGCATCATCGATCACCAGCACCGGAACCACCGGCTGCAGCTTGAGGATGGATAGAAGCTTGTCCGTTTTCGCGCTCATGCCGATCGCCCTTTTAAAACGATTGAATAATGCCCTTCGCATACCCCGTCAGTCTGCCCTTGTCGAGCCTGAAAGCTCCGCTGCCGCCAGCGCACCGAAGATGACGGACTACGAAAGCCCATAGGGCTCGACGCGCAGAAGGGCCGCTGTAGCGTTTTGAATTGCTCCATGTTCTTGTCATTAAAACGGCTGCGGTCCTCGGAGACATTCAGTAGAAAATGCATCTGCGGGAAGGACATGACTTGAGCGACACCGATTAAACGGTAGTCTGTTGCGGCGACGTCCCGAAATGGCAGGAGATCCATGGCAAAGGAGATTGAGCGCAAGTTTCTGGTCGCCACCGACGGCTGGCGGCAGCACGCGGACAAGGGCGTCAGGCTGCGCCAGGCCTATATCGTCACCATGGAAGACCGCTCGGTGCGTGTACGCATTCACGGCAACAAGCGGGCCCGCCTGACCATCAAGATCGGTAAATCCGCGCTCGTCCGCAACGAGTACGAATACGATCTCCCCATGGATGACGCCCGGGAACTGCTGACGCAGGCGATCGGCATCGTCATCGAGAAGCGGCGCTTCCGCATTCCGCATAAGGGCTTCACCTGGGAGGTCGACGTCTATGAGGGGGCGCTCGAAGGATTGACGGTGGCCGAGGTCGAGATGGAGCGGGAGACGGACCTGCCCACCCTCCCGGCGTGGCTGGGGCGCGAGATCACCGGCGACCGCCGCTATTCCAATCAGGCGCTTGCCACCGAAGGGCTCCTGGAAGCGCAGACATGACCTTCGCCTTCCATCCGAAGCGCCCCTTTACAGAGGACTTCCGCACCGTCGGAGAGGAACAGATCGAACGCGCGATCGCGATTCTCGAGGGCCAGCCCGATGGCGTGCATGAAGCGATCCACGATGCGCGCAAGAGCTTCAAGCGCCTTCGCTCGCTCTATCGCCTCGTGGCCGCCGACGCGCCACTCTTCCAGAGCCGGGAAAACGCCCGCATCCGCGGCATGGCGCGCAGTCTGGCGACGTTCCGCGATGCGGCAGCGCTCGCCGAGAACGCCGTTTACCTGCGCCAGCACGCGGCGAGCGAGGAGCAGCAATTGGCGCTGGACAAGATCTGCACGATTCTGGCGAGCCGGCGTGACCGGATTGCAGAAGACGAAGGTGATCTCGACCGGAAGATCGAGGCGACCATCGTCAATTGCAGAAAGGCGCATGCCGCGCTCGCTCATGTTTCGTTCCGTGACGGCAGGCGGAAGTCCGCCCGCCGTCTCGCGAAAGGTTTGCATCGGACCTTGCGGCGCGCCGCACGCGCCAGGACCGCCTGTGCAGCAAGCGCCGATACGATGCTGTTCCACGACTTGCGAAAGAGCGCGCAGGATTACCGGATGCAGCTTGCCCTGCTTCGCGAGGCATGGCCGTCGGCGATGCGGGCGAAGAGAGAGGAGGCCAACGAATTGGTCGACGTGCTCGGCCATCTGAACGACCTCGACGCATTGATGTCCCTCGTCGGCGAGCGGCCGGAGCTCGCGGGCAACAGTCAGGAGCACCTCTTTTCGAGTGTCGCCGCCAGGCAGGACGAACTGAGGCGCGAGGCCCTTACGCGCGCAGAGGCGGTCTTTCTCGACCGGCCTCGAAGGGAGAGCCGAGCCCTCGAACTGCTGTGGCTCGAAGCTGGAAAGTAGATCACTTGCCGGCAGCCGATCTCAGGCGCGATTCGCCGCAATTGCACTTGACGCCCGAAACCTGTATTTGCCTGCCGCATGACCGACATGATCACGACATCGCGACCGGAGGCCCAAGGCCAGTTTCTGGTGGCTGCCCTCTACCATTTCGTATCGTTTCCGCGCTTCGCCGATTTCCGCGAACCGCTCCAGGCGATCTGCGACGCCAATGGAGCGAAGGGAACGCTGCTTCTTGCGCATGAGGGCATCAACGGCACGATCGCCGGCACCGATGAAGGCATTGCGGCGGTCCTTGCCTTTCTTCGGGCACAGCCGGAATTCGCCGGCTTCGTACACAAGGAGAGCCGCGCTTCGGCCATGCCCTTCCTGCGCATGAAGGTGCGCATGAAGAAAGAGATCGTGACCATGGGCGTCGAGAATATCGATCCCAACAAGGTGGTCGGCACCTATGTGGAGCCGAAGGACTGGAATGCGCTGATCTCCGATCCGGAGACGCTGGTCATCGACACGCGCAACGATTACGAAACGGCAATCGGCCTCTTCCGCGGCGCCGTCGACCCGAAGACCAAAACCTTCCGGGAATTTCCGGACTGGGTCCGCAACAATACCGGTCTCCATAACAAGCCGAAGATCGCGATGTACTGCACCGGCGGCATCCGCTGCGAGAAGGCGACCGCCTTCATGAAGGAACAGGGCTTCGAGGAGGTCTATCACCTCAAGGGCGGCATCCTCAAATACCTGGAGGAAGTACCGCCGGAGAAGAGCCTCTGGGACGGCGCCTGCTTCGTGTTCGACGAACGCGTCTCGGTCACGCATGGGCTCAAGGAGGGCGAGCACACGCTCTGCCATGCTTGCCGCCAGCCGCTGACGCCCGAGGACCTCCAGTCGCCCCTTCACGAGGAAGGCGTCTCCTGCGTCCACTGCCACGACACCCGCACCGAGGAGGATCGCGAGCGCTACCGCCAAAGGCAAAGGCAGATCATGCTCGCGAAGAAGCGTGGCGCGCGGCATCTCGGAAGCTGAGCTGCAACGCTCGCTTGGCCCTCAACCCCACTGCCGGCCACTTGCCCCGAGCAGGGCAAAGGGACCTGTGGCAAGTGACTCCACTGCCATAAACACCGGCGTTTCGTGGGGCATGTCCCGTCTCCCCGTATGCCGGGGGGGGGAGGTCACGGTGAGGGGCAAACACACTGCAGCTGCCGCCCCTCATCCGCCTGTCGGCACCTTCTCTCCGTTTTACGGGTAGAAGGGACAAGCTTCATCACCCACTCTGTCCCTCTCCCGGCCGGTACGATCTTCACCAGCTCGGAATGAGCGCGCCCTTGAAGTGTTCGACGATGAAGGCCTTGACCTTGTCGTCGTGGTAGGATTCGACGAGCGTCTTGACCCAGGGCGCGTCCTTATCGGCGGTGCGAACTACAATGACGTTGGCATAGGGGGACTTCTCGCTTTCTATGGCGATGGCGTCCTCCTTCGGATGAAGATCGGCCTCGAGCGCGTAGTTGGTGTTGATCACGGCCGCGTCGACATCGGCCAGCGAGCGCGGCAGCTGGGCCGCATCGAGTTCGGCGAACTCGATGTTCTTCGGATTCTCCGTCACGTCGGCCGGAGTGACCTTCAGCCCTGCATCCGGGTTGACCTTGATGAGACCCTTCGACGCGAGAACCAGGAGCGCGCGGCCGCCGTTGGTCGGATCGTTAGGAATGGCGATCGTCGCGCCGTCCTCCAGCTCATCGAGGCTCTTCACCTTGTTCGAATAGACACCCATCGGCGTGGTGATGGTGAGGCCTACGCTGACGATGTCGAAGCCCCGATCGGCGATCTGGTTGTCGAGATAGGGCTGGTGCTGGAACGAATTGGCATTGAGGTCGCCATCGGCGAGCGCCTGGTTCGGAACCACGTAGTCCGAAAATTCGAGGATCTCGATGTCGAGTCCCTTGGGAGCGGCGACCTCCTTCACCTTCTCCATGATCTCGGCGTGCTCGCCCGGAGTCACGCCGACTTTTATGGTCTCGGCAAGCGCGGTGCCGGCGGCCAGAACGGCGAATGCCGCGGCGAGAATGAGCTTTTTCATGGAAGTCTCCTTGTTGCTGTTGGCGTCTTGGAAGGATCAGCTCTTGCGGCTTCGCTTGTCGAAGCGGCGCGCGAGGCGGTCGCCGGCGCTCTGGACGACCTGTACGAGCACGATCAGCACCACGACCACGACGAGCATCACGTCCGGCATGAAGCGCTGATAGCCGTAGCGGATGCCGAGGTCGCCGAGACCGCCACCGCCGACGGCGCCGACCATCGCCGAATAGCCGATGAGGCTGACGATCGTCATGGTCAGCGCCAGCATCAGCGCCGGCCGCGCCTCTGCAAGCAGGACCTTGAAGACGATCTGCATCGGGGTGGCGCCCATGGCGCGCGCAGCCTCGATCAGCCCCTTGTCGATGTCGCGGATCGCCGCCTCGACAAGGCGGGCGAAAAAGGGAATGGTCGCGATCGTCAGGGGCACGATCGCAGCCTTAGTGCCGATAGAGGTACCGGTGATGAGGCGCGTCAACGGAATGATCGCGACGACGAGAATGATGAAAGGCGTCGACCGCGTCGCGTTCACCACAAGTCCTACGGCGCGGTTCACATTGGGTGCCGGAAACAGCTCGCCCCTGCCGCTGGTCGCGAGGAAGATCCCGATCGGCAGGCCGATCAGAGAGCCGACGAGGCCGGCAACCGCCACCATGTACATGGTGTCGAGCGTGGCGCTGCCGATACGAAGCAGAAGATCAGGCGACATAGCCGAGCACCTCCGTGACCAGTCCGTTCTCGGTGAAGAAGCGCTCCGCCTTGCCCGAGGTTTCGGTATCGGCGCCATAGGCGACGACGAGCGAGCCATAGGGCTTGCCGCCGATCTCGTCGATCGTGCCGGCGATGATGTTGACCTCGGCGCCGACCGACTGGATGAGCTGCGAAATCAGAGGACGCTCGGCCGCTGTCCCGAAGAAGGTAAGGCGCACCACGATGCGGTCGCCGCTTGCCGCCGCCGGCTTCAGACCCCTGGCAACGGCTTCAGGCAGCTTCGAACCCGCCAGGCCGGAAAGAAGCGCCCGCGTCGTCTCGTGCCTGGAATGGGTGAAGACATCGAATGTGTGCCCCCGTTCCACGATCTGGCCCTTGTCGATCACCGCCACGTCGGAGGTGACGGCCTTCACCACCTCCATCTCGTGCGTGATGAGCAGAACGGTAAGGCCTAATTCCGCATTGATTCGCCGCAGCAATTCAAGGATCGACTGCGTCGTTTCCGGATCGAGCGCGGAGGTCGCCTCATCCGAGAGCAGGAGTTTGGGTTCGGTCGCGAGCGCCCGCGCGATGCCGATGCGCTGCTTCTGCCCGCCGGAGAGTTCGGACGGATAGCGCCCGTGCTTGTCGGCAAGACCGACGAGGTCGAGAAGCGGTCTTACACGCCGCTCAATCGTGCGCCGATCCATGCCGGCGATCTCGAGCGGCAACGCGACGTTGCCGAACACGGTGCGCGAGGAAAGCAGATTGAAGTGCTGGAAGATCATGCCCACGGAGCGGCGAAGGTCACGCAAGCCCGCCTCGTCGAGCGCCACCACATCGACGCCATCGACGAGCACTTTGCCGCTCGAAGGCTTTTCGAGGCCGTTGACGAGCCGGATCAGCGTCGATTTGCCGGCGCCTGAACGACCGATGATGCCGGTGATCGAGCCGCGAGCGACCGTCAGGCTGACATTGTCGAGCGCCGTGAAGGCCGGATTTCCGCCGGAGGCCGCAAAACGCTTTGACACGGCGTCGAAGACGACCGCATCGCCGGCCGAGATCTCGGAAGATGGAAGGGTCATTGTCCGGTCGCCCTCGCAGGAGGGATCATAACGATGGGAGGATACATGATGCTCTCGGATGTTCGAAACTCCGGTCCCTGACAAACAGGGCCGGGACTGAAAAAACGCCGTCAGACGGACATTCGACAACGCATTCGGAACGGGGAGCAACTCTCTATCATCGGCCAACCGGTCATTTCAACGCCTTCCCGCCATGACCGCCATGCCGGGAAGCATGTGGTCCTTATGATGGGCGAGCGCGCCATTTTACAGGTACGTTTTTTCGAAGGCGCCAAGTGCAGCGCAAAAGTCTACTTTTTATATAGAACCGAGGCCGCTCTCTCCGCTATCGGTCCTGTTTGTGGTTGCCTCTCGGAAACTGTTCCGCCAGGTCCTTATACCAGTGACCGCTCTTCTTGATCGTGCGGACCTGGGTCTCGTAATCGACGTGAACGATGCCGAAGCGCATCCGGTAGCCCTCCGCCCATTCGAAATTGTCCATAAGGCTCCAAGCGAAATAGCCCCTCATCGGATAGCCCTTGGCAATGAGATCGGCGGTAACGGCGAGATGGTCGGATATGTAGTCAAGCCGCGGCTGGTCGTCGACGGCGCCGTTCTCGACGCCCATATTGTAGCAGGCGCCATTCTCCGTGATGTAGCAGTCGGGGAGCTTGTAGCGCGCATTGAGCGTCTCGACCAGGCTGCCCAAAGCCGGCGCATAGACTTCCCAGCCGATATCGGTCTTTACGTCGCTGACAGGTTTCGCGTCGATGGTCGCCGGATATTCGGCGCCTTTCGCGGGGTCTGCCGAAACGCGCATCGGCGTATAATAGTTGAGCCCCCACCAGTCGAGCGGCTGGGCTATCGTCTCCATGTCGCCGTCCTCGATCGCCGGCATGCGGTCGCCGAGCGCGGACAGGAAACCCTCCGGATACTCGCCCTTGAAGATCGGATCGAAGAAGACCCCGTTGTGGAAATCGAAAGCGCGTTCGGCCGCGGCCCTGTCCTCGGCGCTGCCGCTGCCGGGACAGACCGAGTGGGCATTGATGACGATACCGACGGGGAGCTCCGGCCGTTCCGAGCGGATCGCCGAGACGCCCAACCCGTGGGCGAGATTGGTGAAGTGCAACGCGGCAAGTGCTGCATCCATGTTGCGCTCGCCCGGCGCATGGACGCCGTAGAGATGTCCGAGCCAGACCGAACACCACGGCTCGTTGAAGGTCGCAACCGCATCGAGACGGTCGCCGAGACGCGCAATCACCGTCTTCGCATAACGCTGGTACGCATAGGCGGTCGTGCGGGCCGTCCAGCCTCCGTCGCCCATCAGCGCCAGCGGCAGGTCCCAGTGATAAAGCGTCGCAAAGGCCTTGATTCCGCGCGCCTTCAGTCCGTCGGCGAGCCGGTCGTAGAAATCGAGCCCTTTCTCGTTGATCGGCCCCGTGCCCTCGGGCACGATCCGCGGCCAGGAGATCGAGAAGCGATAGGCTTCGACGCCGAGGCTCTTGATGAGGTCCAGATCCTGCTCCAGCCGATTGTAATGGTCGCAGGCGACGTCGCCGTTATGGCGCCCGTAAACACGCCCCGGCATGTTGGAGAAGGCATCCCAGATGGAGGCTTTGCGCCCGTCCGCCTTGCTGGCCCCCTCGATCTGGAAGGATGCGGTCGCAACGCCGAAGACAAAGTCGCCGGGAAACCGCTCTGCGAGATTCTTGGCTTCGATCATCGTTCAAGCCTCGTCGTCTGCGCAGCCGGACCGAATGCTCGGCTGCGTTCGCTTCAATGGTAAGGCGGACCTGGAAGGTCTCGCGCTCGTCTGTGGACGTGGCCTAAAGCCGCGCCGGCAAATGTCAACGAAAAAGGGCGAGATCTCCCCGCCCTTGCCAATAGCATTTCCACTTTCCTCCCGAACCGAGGATCTGCTCTCGCTCGCGAGTTTGGTTCAGAGCTTGATCCAGGCGCCGTTGCGCTCCGAAGATCGGACGCACGCATCGACGAAGATCATGCCCTTCATGCCATCGTCTATCGTCGGATAGATGACAGCCGGGTCCGCCTTGTCGCCGTTGCGCTTGGCGTAGATTGCCCGTGCCGCTTCCGTATAGATATTGGCGAAGCCTTCGAGGTAGCCCTCCGGGTGGCCGGAAGGAATGCGCGAAACCCTGGCCGCCGCCGGTGAGGCCCCGGCGCCCGCGCGCGTCAGCAGGCGCTTCGGTTCGCCGAAGGGCGTATACCAGAGGTAATTCGGGTCCTTCTGCGTCCATTCGAGACCGCCTTTGGTGCCGTAGACGCGCACCATCAGGCCGTTTTCATGACCGGGTGCCACCTGGCTGCACCAGAGCATGCCCTTGGCGCGCGTTCCGTCCTTCTCCCTGAAACGCATCAGCACATGTGCATTGTCGTCGAGCTGGCGACCGGGCACGAAACTGTCGAGATCGGCGGAGAGCTCCTCGAGTTCCAGTCCGGAAACGAAGCAACCGAGATTGTAGGCATGCGTGCCGATGTCGCCGGTGGAGCCGCCGGCACCGGAGCGCGCAGGATCGGTCCGCCAGGCGGCCTGCTTCTGACCGGACTGCTCGATATTCTCGGTCAGCCAGTCCTGGGGATATTCCATCTGCACGAGGCGGACGGCGCCGATGTCGCCATTGACGATCATTTCGCGCGCCTGGCGCACCATCGGATAGCCGGTATAGTTGTGCGTCAGCACGAAGAGCGCATCGCTGTCGTCGGCCGCCTTCTTGAGCTTCTTCGCATCGGCGAGCGTCGACGTCAGCGGCTTGTCGCAGATGACGTGGATGCCGCGCTTGAGAAATTCCTTCGCGGCAGCGTAGTGAACATGGTTCGGCGTGACGATCGCCACCGCCTCGATGCCGTTCTTGAGCTTGGCCTCACGGATCGCCATCTCCTTGAAATCCGAGTAGACGCGCGACGGATCGAGCCCGAGCTCGCGTCCCGAAGCCTCGGCCTTCTCCGGCGTCGACGAGAGCGCGCCGGCGACAAGCTCGTAATGATCGTCCAGCCTGGCGGCGATCCGGTGCACCGCGCCGATAAAGGCGCCCGAGCCCCCGCCCACCATGCCGAGCCGAATGCGCTTCTGACGCGTTTCCGTGCTGCTTCCCTCGATAGCCATTCCGTTTTCCTCTCCTGAAGTGTTTGGCATGGATTTGCCCCTCATCCCGCTGCCGCGAGCTTCTCCCGCAGGCGGCGAGAAGGGACTCGTGGCGGCGCCTCCCCTTGCCGCCGCGGAAGGGCGGGGCAAGTCCCCTCTCCCGGCTTGCGGAGAGAGGGTCAGTCCTCGGGCTAGACCCGACGAAGAGGGGCAGACGGTTAGATCACTCAGATTCCCAACATCCGCCGGTTCGCGGCGTCATCGGTGCCGCTGTCGGCGAAATCGTCGAAGGCCTTTTCGGTGACGCGGATAATATGCGCCTTCACGAACTCGGAGCCTTCGCGCGCGCCGTCTTCCGGATGTTTCAGGCAGCATTCCCACTCGACCACGGCCCAGCCGGCGAAGTCGTTGGCGGCCATCTTCGAGAAGACGGCACCGAAATCCACCTGGCCGTCGCCGAGCGAGCGGAAGCGGCCGGCGCGGTTCACCCAGCTCTGATAGCCACCATAGACGCCCTGACGTCCGGTCGGGTTGAACTCCGCGTCCTTGACGTGGAACATCCGGATGCGGTCCTTGTAGATGTCGATATTCTCGAGATAGTCCAGGCACTGCAGCACGTAGTGAGACGGATCGTAGAGCATGCAGGCACGCGCATGATTGCCGGTGCGCTCCAGGAACATCTCGTAGGTGATGCCGTCATGCAGGTCCTCGCCCGGATGGATTTCGTAGCATATGTCGACGCCGCAATCCTCCGCATGGTCGAGGATCGGCTTCCATCGCCGCGCGAGCTCGTCGAAGGCGGTCTCCACCAGGCCCGCCGGGCGCTGAGGCCACGGATAGACGAAGGGCCAGGCCAGAGCGCCGGAAAAGCTTGCCATCGCGTCGAGGCCGAGATTCCTCGAGGCCGTCAGCGCCAGCTTGACCTGCTCGACCGCCCACTCCTGGCGTGCCTTCGGATTGCCGCGTACTTCCGGGACGGCGAAACCGTCGAAAGCCTCGTCATAGGCGGGATGCACCGCGACGAGCTGGCCCTGGAGGTGGGTAGAAAGCTCGGTGATCTCGACGCCGTTGTCACGCGCCTTGCCGGCGACCTCGTCGCAATAGGTCTTCGATTCGGCAGCTTTCTTCAGGTCGAAGAGCCTGCCGTCCCAGCTCGGGACCTGCACGCCCTTATAGCCGCAATCGGCTGCCCATTTGGTAATCGAATCCCAGGAATCGAAGGGGGCGGCATCGCCGGCGAATTGCGCAAGAAACAGCCCCGGTCCTTTGATCGTCTTCATACAACTTCCTCCCTGATGGAGCGGTGTCCGATGTGCCGGCCCCGCGGCCGACCGTTGACTTGCAGTGCTTCCGGTCCGCGAATTTCGCGATAGCTGATATACCTGCAACGTTGCAGGAGCCAGAAGCTAGCAGATTCTTCGCGAGGGGCAATCGGCTTCTGCCCCCCTCGCGAAAAAGGATTCCTGCGCCCGTCAGACGTAGCGGTTGACGACGTTTTCCAAAAGTTCCTGCCTGCCGGATTTCGGCTGCGGATTGACGTCGGCCTTCAGCACCCAGGCCTCGATCTCCTCGAGCGAGAAGCCGCCTTCGAGCATCTTCTTCGCCTCAGGCACGCTCCAGCCGGCGTAGCGCTCTTCGAGCGGGGCGGAGAGAGCCTTGTCCTCGATCATCTTTGCGGCCGCCTTGAGGCCGCGCGCGCAGCAATCCATGCCGCCGATATGGCCGATCAGCAGGTCTTCGGGATCAATCGACTGGCGGCGCAGCTTGGCGTCGAAATTCGTGCCGCCGGTCTTGAAACCGCCGCCCGCAAGGACGTGGTAATAGGCGAGGACCATTTCCGGCACGTTGTTGGGGAACTGGTCGGTGTCCCAGCCGGACTGGTAGTCGTTGCGGTTCATGTCGATCGAACCGAAAATGCCGAGCGCATTGGCAAGCGCCAGCTCGTGTTCGAAGGAGTGTCCGGCAAGGATCGCGTGGCCCTGCTCGATATTGACCTTAACCTCGTTCTCGAGTCCGTATTTCTTGAGAAAGCCATAGACGGTCGCGACGTCGTAGTCGTACTGGTGCTTGGTCGGCTCCTGCGGCTTCGGCTCGATCAGGATCGTGCCCTTGAAGCCGATCTTGTGCTTGTATTCGACGACCAGATTGAGGAAGCGGCCGAGTTGATCGAGCTCGCGCTTGAGGTCGGTGTTGAGCAGGGTCTCGTAACCTTCGCGTCCGCCCCAGAGCACATAGTTCTCGCCTCCGAGCCGCTGCGTCGCGTCGATGCAGGTCTTCACCGTAGCGGCGGCAAAGGCGAAGACGTCCGGGTCCGGATTCGTCGCAGCCCCCGCCATGAAGCGGCGGTTGGAAAAGAGGTTCGCCGTGCCCCACAGCAGCTTGACGCCGGTCGCGTCCTGCTTCTTCGCGAAATAGTCGACGATCTCGTTGAGGTTGCTCGTGTTCTCGGCGAAGTTCCGCCCCTCGGGACGCACATCCGCATCGTGGAAGCAGTAGTACGGCACGCCCAGAAGCTGGAAGAATTCAAAGGCGACATCCGCTTTCAGCTTCGCGGCCTCCATCGAATCCTTGAACCAGGGGCGCTCGAAAGTCTGCCCGCCGAATGGATCGCCGCCCGGCCAGACAAAACTATGCCAGTAGGCGACGGCGAAGCGCAGATGATCCTCCATCCGCTTGCCGAGGACGATGTCGTCCGGATTGTAATGGCGGAAAGCGAGCGGATTGGTGCTTTCCGGTCCCTCATATCTGATCTTGGCTATATCGCCGAAAAATCCCGTGCTCACGGCAGTCTCCTCTCATGGATTGTGAATTGGCGGCACCGTTCGCGACGGAGCCGGCTATCGGGTGGAAGGCAGTTGGTGGATGCGCCGAAACCGCTCACAGCGTCGCTTCCTTTACCGCCGGATAAAGCCGGCGATAGCGCTGATAGGCATCTTCATAGGCGGGCACGAGCGATGCCTCCGGCGCCATCGTCTCCGCCGTCTCGGGCGCCGTGCAGACCGCGAGCGGGTCGGCGCCGGTAGCAGCGATCAGGCCCAGCCGGGCCGCGCCGAAGGCAGCGCCGAAATCGCCGTCGGCGGGCAGATCGACCGGCAGGTTCAGCGCGGTCGCAATCGATCTCAGCCAGTAACGCGAGCGCGAGCCGCCGCCGATCGCCGTCACGCGCGTCAGCGTCGTGCCGGCGGCGCGCAGTGCCTCGAGGCTGTCCCGGATGGCGAAGGAAACGCCCTCGAGCACCGCTTGCGTCAGCACCGCCCGGGAGCTCTCGTGGCCGAGGCCGGCAAAGACGCCGCGGATCGCCGCGTCGTTGTGCGGGGTGCGCTCGCCGGAGAGATAGGGAAGAAACGTCACGGAGCCCGGCGCCTTTAGGCTCTCGCCCAGCTCGCCGGTGAGTTCGGCGGCACTCCGCCCGGAGATGCCGGAATGCCAGTTCAGCGCGTCCGTCGCCGAGAGGATCACGCCCATCTGGTGCCAGGTGTTCGGCAATGCGTGGCAGAAGGCGTGGACCGCGCTCTCCGGATTGGGGAGATAACTCGCATTGGCGGCGAAAAGCACGCCGGAGGTGCCGAGAGAGACGAAGGCCTGGCCCTCTCCGACCGTCCCCATGCCACAGGCCGACGCGGCGTTGTCGCCCGCACCGCCGGCGACCACGACACCAGATCCCATGCCCCAACGCGCAGCGAGCTCCGGCCGCAGCGTGCCGGCTCCATCGGTGCCTTCGACGAGTTCCGGCATCTGCCGCTCTTCGAGATGCGTAGCGGCAAGCAAGCTCGCGGACCACTTGCGCTTGCCCGTGTCGAGCCATGACGTGCCGGCCGAATCCGACATTTCCGACATATGCTCGCCGGTCAGCCAAAGGCGCAGATAGTCCTTCGGGAGCAGCACCCAGCGAACTCTGGCGAAAATCTCCGGCTCGTTTTCACGCACCCAGGCGAGCTTCGGTGCGGTGAAGCCGGGAAAGACGATGTTGCCGGTCAGCGCCCGGAACTGCGGATCGCTGTCGAGCGCTGCCGCCTCGCGGAAGCTGCGGGTGTCGTTCCACAAAATGCACGGGCGCAGTACCGCATCGTGCTCGTCCAGCAAGGTCGCGCCGTGCATCTGCCCGGAGAGGCCGATGCCGCGGACGGCGGCAAGTGCTTGCGCATGCGTTTCCCTCAGTCGGGCGATCGCCTCGTCTGCAGCACGGGTCCAGTCCGCCGGATCCTGTTCCGACCAGCCGGGATGCGGCCGGTCCACGTCGAGCGTTCCGGTGGCGGAGCCGACGATCCGCTGCTCGCCGTCCATCAGCATGGCCTTGACGCCGGACGTGCCGAGATCCAGTCCGAGATACATGGTGCCCTCCTATGCCTGCTCGAGCGGCAGGTTGTCCTTCAGGAAAATATCGATGCGGATGCGCTCCTGCGCCGCGATCACGGGCAGGCCGTCCGCCTTTGCTTTCAGCACCCGGATGGCGCTCCTGACCTCGTGGCCCGCATTCTGGTTGAGGATCGCGTCGATCGTGCCCGAGAGAAGCCCGGCGCGGCTGTGCGGCGTCAGTTCATGCGCGATCGCGCAAACGGCCTTTCCCTTGCCGGCCCTTTCGAGAGCCGCGACAAGGCCGCGATTGCCGGCGCCGAGGCTGTAGATGCCGGCAAGGTCGGGATGCCGCTCTATGAGCGCGCCGACGAGCGTCTCGACGAGCGACGGATTGTCCTGCCCCTCGATCACCGGCAGGATCCGGCGCAAGGCGAAATCCTCGCCCATTACCGCCCCGAAACCCTCCAGCCGGTCGCGATGGTCGCGTACAAGCATAGAGCCGGCAAGCACCGCCACGGGCCCTTCGCGGCCGCCGAGAAACCGGCCCATCAGGTTGCCGGCCGTGCGACCGGCGGCGACATTGTCGACGCCGGCGAAGTGATCGCGACCGGACCCCGGCAGATCGGAAACGAGCGTAACGACGGAAATACCGTCTTCGCGGAGCCGCTTCACCGCCTCCGTGACCTCCGGCGCGTCGACGGCAACCACCGCGACACCCGCCGGCCGACGCTCGCGCGCATCGATCAGTGCGGCGGCGAGCGCCGGCGCGTCGAAGGCCGGAACCGACAGGATCGTGATATCCAGCCGTTCGGTTGCGGAACGCGACATGGCGGATCGCACTTCGGCCTCGAGGCCGCGCATGAAGAAGTTTTCGCCCGCGGGCAGGATGAAGACCAGGGGATAGCTGCGGCCCTTGGCCAGATTGGCAGCGGCGACGTCGCGAACATAGCCGAGCGTGGCGATCGCCCGTTCCACCCTGTCGCGGGTGACCCTTCTCACGCCTGGACGGTTGTTCAGCACCCGGTCCACGGTCGCGAGACTGACGCCCGCCTCGGCGGCGATATCGTGAACTGTCGGTCGCATCTGTTCCTCCCGGAAGACCCATTAGAGGAATTTTTGATGTACGTAAATCAGGAATCTCTTACCGGCGACCGAATGGACGATTTCGGGATTGCCGTTTCAGTCGAAACGTTTGCTGAAGGCTTGAGTGAAGACGACGCGGCCATGCTCGCCCTCGGCTTCGCCAAAGGCTACATCCATGAAGCTGCCGGTGACGCGCACGACGGCGAAGCCACCGAGGAAGGCCGCCTTGGGCTTGAAGACGTCGATCTCGCCGACCCTGTAGGCCATGACACGGTCATGCTCGTGCCCGTGGAAAAGGCCGACGACGTTGTAGCTCTGCAAGTGGTCGAGCAGCACTTGGCGCTCGTGGGCGCTCCACCAGTGCGGCTCGCCCTCCCCCTCGTCATCGAAGGTCCTTTTCGCCGGATCCCAGGTTTCGGTCGAAAACCCGTCCCACCCGTAATGCTGAAAGAGAACGACCGGCCGGCCATCGGCGGCAGAAGAGGAAAGATCGCTCTTGAGCCACGGCAATCCACTCACCGCGCCCTTGTTCTGGTCGCCTCCGAAACGCTGCAGGTGCACCAGATGAAGACCGCCCCAGTCCCAGGAATAGCTGTCCGATAGCGGATCGTAGTTCGCGACCGGCACCGGCGGCTTGTAGAAGACGGTGCGGCGATGGGTGAGCTCGACATAGTCGCGCAGCTCCCGGCGATACCAGTCGGCATTCGGCGGCGGTCCGTCCTGATCGAGGTCATGGTTTCCAAGGCCGACATAAACGGGAACATGAATATGGTGCGGGCCCGGCGCCTGCTCGTATCGGCTCTGGAACTGGCGCAATTGCCGTCCCTCGCGGGGCTGGCGAACCTGGCCGCCGCCATCGTCGGTAATGTCGCCGCCCAGCACCAGGCCGAGCGGACGCGAAATCCTCGTGCCGGCGCTGGCGAGACCGCTCGGCTTGCCGCCGATCGTCTCCGGCCAATGCTCGATGGTGATGGCGTTGAGCGCGGCGACATGGCGCAACAGGTTGGCGTCGGTCTTGCCTTCCTGCTCGCAATTCGGTGCGAGCCCTTTCGTCGAAACGAGGCAGGCATGGACATCCGCGGCAAAGAGGAAGGTGGCGTCGACCGCGGGGCCGGCTGCCCTCGGACTTCTGCCGCCCACCGCCATCGAAAGACCGAATCCGACCGCACCGGCGAGAAACATCCGCCGCGAAGGCCGTAAGCAGGAATGATCGTTCATGCGCCGCCCGCGCGGTCCTCCACGCGCCCTCCGACCGATCCGACGGACGCGAATTCTGCAGCGATCTTGAAAGCGCGTAAAGCGCCAATGGCGCGGTTTTTGCCGCTCTTGTCGCGGCAACGGCAAGAGCGGCAACAAGCCCGCGGCATCAAATCTCTAGTGTCCGCCGCCTTCGGGACCGGCGCCCTGCGGTTTGGAGATCATCAGGACGCCGGCGATCATCGACAGGAACAGGACCGTCAGCAACAGGAAGACATCGATGAAGGACATGATCACCGCCTGCTGCTGGGCCATCGCCGCCAGCTGCTTGACGGCCGCCGTCGTTCCGTCGAGGCCGTGCGCAGTGAAGGTCGAGGCGATGTTGCGCATCCGCTCGACGGCCTCCGGATTGCCCCACTCCACGTGCTCGGCAAGCCGGGCGTAGTGGAAATCCTGGCGCTGCGTGAGAATCGTGTTGATGACCGCAAGCCCGACTGCCCCGCCGAGGTTACGCGTCAGGTTATAGAGCCCCGACGCGTTGCGGATGCGCGCCGGCGGCAGGGTGCCGAGCGCGATATTGTTGATCGGCACCATGCACAGCATCAGCGAGCAGCCGCGCAGGATCTGCGGGACGAGCAGCTCCCAGAAATCCCAGTCGGCGGTCATCTGGCTCATCAGCCAGGTACCCGCGGCAAAGCCGGCAAAGCCGATCGTCATCATCGCCCGCGGATCCAATCGCCCGGCGAGGAAGCCCGCCACCGGCGCCGTGAGGAACATGGCCAGGCCGGAGACGAACATGGTCTCGCCGATCATCAGGGAATCGTAGCCGCGGATGCGCCCGAGATAGAGCGGATAGAGATAGGTGAGCCCGTAAAGGCCGATCCCCATCACGAATGAGAAGAGCGAGCCGAAGGTGAAGTTGCGGTTGGCGAAGGCCTTGAGATCGACGACCGGAAACTCGACCTTGAACGCCCGGTAGAAGAAAATGACGGCGGCGACCGTGGTTGCGACGGCGCCCATGACGATGTGGTCGTCGTTGAACCAGTCATTGGCATTGCCTTCCTCCAGCACGTATTCGAGCGAGCCGAGAAAGATTGCCATGGCGAGAAGCCCCCACCAGTCGAACTTCTTGATCAATCCAAGTTCCGGCTTGTCGAAGTCAATGAATATCCAGGTGACCGTCGCGACGATGATGCCGGGAATGACGTTGACGAGGAACAGCCAGTGCCAGGAAAAGGCATGGCTTAGATAGCCCCCGACCGTCGGGCCGATGGTCGGCGCCAGTGTCGCGATGAGTCCGATGATCGGCGATACGACGTTGCGCTTCGATGGCGGGAAGATGGTGAAGGCTGCGGCAAAGACCGACGGAATCATGCCGCCGCCGATAAAGCCCTGGATCGCCCGGTAAACGATCATCTGTTCGATATTGGTGGCCGTGGCGGCAAGAGCGCTCGCCGCCGTGAAGCCAGCGGCCGCTACCGAGAAGAGCACCCGCGTCGAGACGATGCGGGCAAGCGTGCCCGAGAGCGGAATCATGATGACTTCCGCGATCAGGTAGGACGTCTGGACCCAGCCGATCTCGTCGGATCCGGCCGACAGGCCCGCCTGGATCTCGGCGAGCGAGGCGGAGACGATCTGGATGTCGAGGATCGCCATGAACATGCCGACGACCATCGCGAAAAACGCGATAAGCCGCCGCGGGTCCATGTGCTCCTCGGCCTTGGGCAGGCTCGGCGCAGCCGCGCCCGCTGTTGCTGTTGCGGCCATTTCCGCCACTCCTCAGGCTGCGGGCCGTTTACTGTGCCGCAGCGACCTTCGACTGTTCCGGTGCTGTGCGGGTGTCGACGTCGACGACGACGCTCAGCCCCGCGCGAAGGTGCCCTTCCGCCAGCACGTCGGCCGGGAGCGTGATGCGCACCGGAACGCGCTGGATGACCTTGGTGAAGTTGCCGGTCGCGTTTTCGGCCGGCAGCAGCGAGAAGACCGAGCCGGAGGCCGGCGCGATCGATGCGACGGTGCCTTCGATCGGGTGATCCTCATAGGCGTCGACATGGATCTCAACCTTGGAGCCCGGCACCAGATGCGCGATCTGCGTCTCCTTGAAGTTGGCATCGATATAGAGCTGGTCGGTCGGCACGAGCGCGGCGAGCCGCTGGCCGGCCGAAACGAGATCGCCGACCTGGACCGCGACATTGCCGATGACGCCGTCGTAGGGCGCCTTGAGCACGGTAAAGCCGAGATCCCGATTCGCCTTGTCGCGGGCAAGTTCCAGCGATCGGATCGTGCTTTCCGCTTCCAGCCGTTGGGCTTCGAGCACGGTGATATTGGCCTTGGCCGCGGCGATGTTGGCCTCGGCGCCGGCGAGATTCGCACGCGCCTGATCGAGCGCCACCTGGGCGCTGTCGCGGGAAGCATCCGTCCCGAAGGACTTCGATTGGAGCTCGCTGGCGCGCTTCTGTGCCAGTTCCGCGCCGCGGACGGTTGCCTCAAGCGCCTTCTTCTGCGCTTCGGATTGGGCGAGGCTCGCCCTGGCGCCGCCGATCTGCGCGTCGAAACGGTCGAGCGCCAGCCTCTGGGTGGCGATCTGCGCCTGGGCCTGCTCGGCAGCAATGCGGTAATCTCCGTCGTCGAGCGTAACGAGCGGATCGCCCGCCCTGACACGCTGATTGGCGACAACGTCGACCTTGGCAACGTAACCGGACACCTTCGGCGAGATCGTGGCGATGTCCCCTTCTATGTAAGCGTCGTCGGTCGAGACCAGGAAACGCCCATTGGTCCACCAGTCGTAGCCGTACCAGCCGGCGGCCCCGAAGAGCACCAGACCCAGTACCGGAAGGATTTTACGGCGTTTCGTCGGGGGTGCAGCGATCTGCGGGCCCGCCTTTTCGGCGGTGGCCTCGGTTGCGGGGCTCCTGGCCTCGGCCTTCTGGTTATCCGCGACTTCGAAATCGTCGCCGACGGGACGGACACGGGCAGCGCTGGATGAGCTGGAAGCGGACATGGACCACCAATTCAGGTTGGAATTGAACTGAACCGTTCGGTTCGATGAAGGTTGACATAATGCCTTTCGCACCGCATATCAAGGGGCAATCGAACCGGACGGTTCGATTAGTGAGACAGGGTGAAGAAAAGTTGTGCGCATGCGCTCAGCGCCCGCTATTCTTACTGGAATCGCCTGCGTCATTCATCTCGGCTTCGAACCCGTCCGAGGTTCTATGACGCAACGAGTTCTAAGGAGTGGATACGTCCGACAGCCATGACCTCAGTGACACGCGCAGCGCAGGAAAATTCCCTGCACGATCAGCAGGAACACCCGCCGGGCGGCGGGCGCCACGCCGCCGGCGCGGATCCGGTCAAACGCGAGCAGATTCTCGACGGCGCCAAACGCGTTTTCATGCGAAGCAGTTTCGACGCCGCCAGCATGAACGACATCACCCGCGAGGCCGGCGTTTCGAAAGGCACTCTTTACGTCTATTTCGAAAACAAGGAAGACCTGTTCACCGCGCTCATCGCGCGCGAGCGCAATATTATCGTCAACAGCGTCAAGCAATCGTTGAACGGCAATGAGCCCATCGAGGAGGCGCTTCACGATTTCGGCGTGAAGCTCGTGACGAGCATCACTTCGGATTACACGATCCGCGCGATGCGGACCGTACTCGGCGTGATCGACCGGATGCCCCGGCTGGCGCAGCGCTTCTTCACTGCAACGCCCGAGAACGGCTATACGGTGCTCAAGGCCTATCTCGACCAGCAGGTCTCGGCGGGCACGCTCTCGATCGAAGACACGGAAATAGCCGCAAAACAGTTCATCGATCTGGCCATGGCCGGAATGTTCAAGGGCCGCCTCTTCGGCATGTGCGATGCGGTCTCTGCCGAAAGCATCGAAAAGAACGTCAGATCCGCCATCCGCGTTTTCCTGGCCGCCTACGGAAAGAAGACGGGCGCGGAGTAAACGCGACGGCGCCTTGCCGCCGAGATACGCCGCGCCATCTTCCTGCAATCCAGCAATTGCGATCAAACGCGCTCGCCTGAAAGGCCGTAGACCTTGCGTGACCACAAAGGGAGTGTCGATGAGTGCCATCGGAAGGGCGATCTGGTTCATCGAAAGCCATTTCGCCGAGGACATATCACTGGACGATATCGCCGCGGCCGCCGGCCTCTCGCGCTATCATCTTTCGCGCGTGTTCGGGCTTTCGACCGGACGGTCTATCAGCGCCTATATCCGCGGCCGGCGCCTCAGCGGGGCCGCGCTTGCCCTCGCCAACGGCACATCCAGCATCCTCCAAGTGGCCCTCGAGGCGGGCTACGGCTCGCATGAGGCTTTCACCCGTGCCTTCCGCGAGCAGTTCGGGGTGACACCCGAATCGATCCGCAAGCAGAGGCACGTCCGCAATGTCGAGCTCTTGGAGCCTATCAGAATGGACGACGCACGCACTTTGAAGATCGAACCGCCGCGCTTCGAGGAAAGCCCGGGGCTTCTTCTCGCCGGTCTCGCAGAGACCTATGACTATAACCGCACCGAAGGCATTCCTTCGCTCTGGCAGCGCTTCAACGCCTATTTCGGCAACATTCCCGGTCAGCACGGCAATATCGCCTATGGCGTCTGCACCCACTCGGACGGCGAGGCGGGCCGCTTCCGCTACATGGCTGCGGCGGAGATCAGGGAAACCGAGCCGCTGCCCGCCGGGTTTTCTACACTCAAGCTGCCCCGGCAGCGCTACGCAATCTTCGTCCATCGCGGGCATATTTCCGGCATCGCCACCACGGCCCACCACATCTTCACGACCTGGTTTCCGGAATCCGGCTGCCGGCACGGCGAATTGCCCGACCTGATGGAACGCTACGACGAGCGCTTCGATCCGCATTCCGGCATGGGTGCGGTCGAGATCTGGGTGCCCCTGAAGGCCTGACTTCCGGTGCACGAACACGTGCAGCGGCTTTCCATCGGGATTTCCACCTTTTCGATCACCTGGAGCCGACAACGTCGCCGCGAAAAACGCGGCGGCGCTTGCGACTTTCGCAAGTATCCCTAAATACTGCGGCGATCTTGTCGTGTCCGGAGAAGGAAAAAGCGCCGATGCAGGAAATCCTCACGCTTGCTCAAAGCCCAGAGGCGTGGATCGCCCTTATCACGCTCATCGTGATGGAGGTGGTCCTCGGCATCGACAACCTCATTTTCATCTCGATCCTCACCAACAAGCTGCCGCCGGAAAACCGGGTCAGCGCCCGGCGCATCGGCATCGGCCTCGCTCTCGTCATGCGGCTCGCACTGCTCGGCACCATCGCCTGGATCGTCCAGTTGACGCAGCCGGTCTTCGAAGCTTTCGGCCACGGCTTTTCCTGGAAGGACATGATCCTGATCGCCGGGGGGCTCTTCCTCGTCTGGAAGGCAACCAAGGAAATCCATCACAATGTCGACCCGAGCGATCATGAGGAGGACTTCATCGCCACCTCCGCGATCAACAGCTTTAGTGCCGCAATCGGACAAATCCTGCTTCTCGATCTCGTCTTCTCGGTCGACAGCATCATCACCGCCGTCGGCATGACTCCGCACCTGCCGATCATGGTTGTCGCCGTCGTCGTCGCCGTGACCGTCATGCTGGTTGCGGCGAACCCGCTTGCGAATTTCATCGAGAGAAATCCGACGATCGTCATGCTGGCGCTCGCTTTCCTCCTGATGATCGGGACGACACTGATCGCCGAAGGCATGGGTTTCCACGTGCCGAAGGGCTACGTCTATGCGGCCATGGCCTTTTCCGCACTTGTCGAAATTCTCAACATGGTCGCCCGCAATGCGCGCCTGAAGCGCCAGACCGCAAGGTCCGAGTAGAAAGCACACACAGGAAGGGCCGCATTGCCGATGCGGGCCTCTGCGTGATTGCTTCGTTGCGTGCGACCTTGAAGCCGTCAAGCCTCAAGGTCGCACGCAACGGGCTGCGGGAGGGGGCGAGGATGCGGGCTGGACGGTTGGAGCTGGCTGCCTTTTTCCATCGGCCACGAATGAAACCGGAAAAACTTCGTGTTCTCCATCCCGTCGCGTCCGGTTGCCACAGTCCGCGTCCTCGCCGCCATAACGCTCGGACACCGAGGATGTTCCCGAATGGGCACCTGTCCATGTGCCGGGCATCGTCGAGACGACCGGCAACAATGCCGCCCGCGGCTTTCCGTTGACATGCCGGGCTTTCTATGGTCTCACGCCTGCCGACTGGAATTGCCTGGCTAAACCGCTGGTGCGGCACCCTTGCGGGCCTTTCCTTCCCATAAAATGCGCGCCCGCGAGCTGGAAACCACTCCGGCAAGGGCCCGAAAGCACGTCAAGACGGGCAACGACAATGGCAGATTCTGCAGTCCGGGTGCGTATCGCACCTTCCCCCACCGGCGAGCCGCATGTCGGCACCGCCTATATCGCGCTCTTCAACTATCTCTTCGCCAAGAAACACGGCGGCGAATTCATCCTGCGCATCGAAGACACGGATGCGACGCGCTCGACCCCGGAATTCGAGAAAAAGGTGCTCGACGCGCTGAAGTGGTGCGGGCTGAAATGGTCCGAGGGCCCGGATATCGGCGGTCCCTACGGCCCCTATCGCCAGAGCGACCGCAAGGACATCTACAAGCCTTACGTCGAAAAGATCGTTGCGAACGGCCACGGCTTTCGCTGTTTCTGCACGCCCGAGCGGCTGGAGCAGATGCGCGAGGCGCAGCGCGCCGCCGGCAAGCCGCCGAAATATGACGGCCTTTGCCTCAGCCTCTCGGCCGAGGAAGTGGCGTCGCGCGTTGACGCCGGCGAACCGCATGTCGTGCGCATGAAGATTCCGGCGGAGGGTTCCTGCAAATTCCACGACGGCGTCTATGGAGACGTGGAAATTCCGTGGGAAGCCGTCGACATGCAGGTGCTGCTCAAGGCCGACGGGATGCCGACCTATCACATGGCGAACGTCGTCGACGACCATCTGATGAAGATCACCCATGTCGCACGCGGCGAGGAGTGGCTCGCTTCCGTGCCGAAGCACATTCTGATCTATCAGTATCTCGGCCTCGAACCGCCTGTCTTCATGCATCTGTCACTGATGCGCAATGCCGACAAGTCGAAACTGTCGAAGCGCAAGAACCCGACCTCCATCTCCTATTACACGGCGCTCGGCTACCTGCCGGAAGCGCTGATGAACTTCCTCGGCCTGTTCTTCATTCAGATCGCCGAAGGCGAAGAGCTGCTGACGATGGAGGAGCTGACGGAGAAATTCGATCCCGAAAACCTCTCCAAGGCCGGCGCGATCTTCGACATCCAGAAGCTCGACTGGCTGAACGCGCGCTGGATCCGCGAGAAGCTCTCGGAAGAGGAATTCGCAGCCCGCGTGCTCGCCTGGGCGATGGACAACGAGCGGCTCAAGGAAGGTCTGAAGCTCTCGCAGACCCGCATTTCGAAGCTCGGCGAACTGCCGGAGCTCGCTGCATTCCTTTTCAAGTCGGATCTCGGCCTGCAGCCTGCCGCCTTCGCCGGCGTGAAGGCCACGCCCGAGGAGATGCTCGAAATCCTGAACACCGTCCAGCCGGATCTTGAAAAGATCCTCGAATGGAACAGGGAATCGATCGAGACGGAACTGCGTGCCAGCGCCGAACGCATGGGCAAGAAGCTGAAAGCCGTGGTAGCGCCGCTCTTCGTCGCCTGCTCGGGCTCGCAGCGCTCGCTGCCGCTGTTCGATTCGATGGAACTGCTGGGCCGCTCGGTCGTGCGCCAGCGGCTGAAGATCGCCGCGCAGGTGGTCGCCTCCATGGCAGGCAGCGGAAAGTAAGGACGAGACCATGACCGACAAGACAGACACCGCCGGCCTTTCCTCCGACGTGACGGAAGTGCGTTCCCAGAAGCTCGAACTGCTTCGCGAGCAGATCGGCGACGTTTATCCGGCGCATTTCCACCGGACCATCACCAATGCCGCACTCGCCGAAAGATATGCGGGGCTCGAGCCCGACACGGAAAGCGGAGAGACGGTAACCGTTGCCGGCCGCGTCTTCTCCTCGCGCAATTCCGGCATGTTCATGGACCTCCATGACGCTTCAGGCAAGATCCAGATCTTCTCGCACAAGGATACGGCGCCGGAAGAGGCGCGCGCGCTTCTGCCGATGATCGACCTCGGCGACATCATCGGCGTCACCGGCGAGGTGCGCCGCACCAAGCGCGGCGAACTGACGGTGAACGCCAAAGAGATCACCATGCTCTGCAAGTCGCTTCTGCCGATGCCGGAGAAGTATCACGGGCTTGCTGACATCGAGACGCGCTACCGCAAGCGCTACCTCGACATCATGGTCAACGAGGAATCGAAGCTGCGTTTCCAGCAGCGAAGCCGTATCGTATCGAGCCTGCGCCGCTTCCTCGAGGACGAAGGCTTCATGGAAGTGGAAACGCCGATGCTGCAGCCGATCTACGGCGGCGCGACGGCCGAACCCTTCAAGACGCATCACAATACGCTGAAGCTCGACATGTATCTGCGCATCGCGCCCGAGCTTTACCTGAAGCGCATCCTCGTTTCGGGCCTTACTGACAAGGTCTTCGAGATCAACCGCAACTTCCGCAACGAAGGTGTCTCGACCCGGCACAATCCTGAATTCACCATGATGGAGTGCTACTGGGCCTATGCGGATTACGAGGACGTGATGGGCCTCGTGGAGCGCATGTTCGAGACCCTGGCGCTTGCGGTTCACGGCAGGACCGAATTCGAGTTCGGCGACCAGCAGCTCTCCTTCAAGGGGCCGTTCCCGCGCGTTTCGATGCCGGCTGCCGTCAAGGACGCGACCGGGATCGATTTCCTTGCGATCAAGAGCGACGAGGAAGCCCGTCAGGCGGCGCGCAACGCCGGTATCGAGGTCGAGAAGGATGCGACCTGGGGCGAGGTCCTCGCCTTCCTCTTCGAAGAAAAGGTCGAAGCGACGCTGATCCAGCCTGCCCATGTCATCCACTTCCCGAAGGACATCTCGCCCTTCGCCAAGGAGGTGCCGGGCGAGCCGCGGCTCGTCGAGCGGTTCGAGACCTATTGCAACGGCTGGGAGATCGGCAACGCCTTTTCCGAACTCAACGATCCGGTCGAGCAGCGCGCCCGCATGGTCGAGCAGATGGAACAGGCCCATGCGCGCGGCGAGAAGGAAAAGACGCTGGACGAGGACTTCCTCGATGCCATGGACCAGGGCATGCCGCCGGCCGGAGGATTGGGGATCGGTGTCGACCGCCTCATCATGCTGCTCACCAACTCGCCGTCGATCCGCGACGTCATTCTCTTCCCGGCCCGCCGCCAGAAGGCCGATTGACCCCCTGGAGCAGCCCCTCCCCAACCCATTCCTAGAGGAGGGAGGGGCTCTTCCTCTAATGACTCGCTTGCTCCTCGGCCGGCGCGACGGCGGCAACATCGTCCACTGCCGACGGATCGATGCACATCGAGCGATCGTCCATCATGGCCATGATCGCGCGAACCTCTTCCAGTTCGAGCGTCACGACCTTGCCGTGGAACATGCCGGCGGCATTGGCCGCGGCCTCGTTATAGGAGGCGCGGAACGGCTCATCCATGCCCGGCACGCTTTGCGGTATCGGCGCAAAGAGCACTTCGGCACCGATCGCGGCGCCGCGCACGGCCGCGCGGTCCTCGGGGCCGGCCGCATCGAGCACGACAACCTGGTAGAGATCGGCCATTTCCTTTTTTGCGAGCGCACCGGCGACGCGCAGGGCGGTCTTGACCCGCTCCGGCCCGCTTGCGCGGTCCGTTTTCACATGCATGCGGATCCACCGCTGTCCTTTGTGATCGAGCTTCAGGGTGCGGAGCGCCGTGCATTCGAGGCCGGAGGCGGAAGGTCCCGTAAAGCGGGTCAGAATCGTGTCCCGACCGACATAGACGGCAGCGCCGCCGGATGCGGCGGAGACCCCGAAAGCGGCGGACAGGATGATCATCAGCCGCTTCGAAGGGCGCAATTTTCCGAGAATGGCCTTCAAGGGGCGGCTCCGCTGTCGTCGTCAATTCGCAAGAATGGCCCGAGGGCGTTTCCGACGATAGATGAGCGACCTTTCGGAAAGTTTAAGCGGGGGGCCTCCCGCCAAGCGGGCCGTTTCGGCGTCGCCGTGCCACCGAGAGGCGAGCGGAACGACCGCGCAGCGATTGACTTTCGCGCGCGGCTTGTCCATTGCGCGATGGGAGACATCGCTGTAGGCGGGAGTCCGGCCAGAACCAGGGGAAAAGGCTGTATGCATAAGGTTATTTTCGACACGGATCCGGGCGTCGACGACGCAATGGCCCTCCTCTTTCTGCACCGTCACCCTGCGATCGACCTCGCCGGCATCACCACGGTCTTCGGCAATGCCTCGATCGAAACGACGACACGCAATGCGCTGTTTCTCAAGCAGGCGTGGAACATCGCCGCGCCGGTCGCCAAGGGCATCGGCGAAACGCTCGACTCGGGCCGGCCGCATGTCGGATGGCCAACGGGTATTCACGGGGACGACGGGCTCGGCAATATCGACGTGCCGGCGCAGATCGACCTGGCGCCCGATCCTCGACCTGCCCACCGCTTCATCATCGACACGGTGCGCGCCAACCCCGGTCAGGTGACGCTCGTCGCCGTCGGGCGGATGACGAATCTGGCGCGCGCACTGCGCGACGATCCGGAGATCGCCACGCTCGTCAAGGCGGTCGTGATCATGGGCGGCGCTTTCGATGTTCCGGGCAACATTACCCCGGCCGCAGAAGCCAACATCCATGGCGATCCGGAAGCGGCCGATGTGGTGATGACGGCGCAGTGGCCCGTGACCGTCATCGGACTCGACGTGACGACGAAGACCGTGATGACCCGAGCCATGCTCTCCCATATCGCCGAACGCGGCGGCGCTCCGGCGAGGCTCCTTTCCGACATCTCGCAGTTCTATATCGATTTCTACGAGCACCATGTGGATGACGGCATGATCGTCCACGACAGCTGCGCCTGCGCCTATGTCGTCGCCCCCGAACTCTTTCAGACCCGCGGCGGTGCGATCCGCGTCCTTTGCGGCGGCATCGCCGACGGCCAGACCGTTCAAAAGCCGGATGGGCGGCTGTTTCCGCCGAACGCCTGGGATGGCTTCCCAAGCCAGCAGGCCTGTATCGGCATCAATGCCGAAGCGGTGTTGAAACTCATCGGCGATACGCTCGCCAATGGCAGCTGAAGATTTCACGGGTCGGACCCGATCCGGCGAAATTCTCTCGCGGATAGCTGGCAGACGCTCCGCCACCGGCTATCTTTATCTCTATGAAGCCGGACGCCCTACTCTATCCCGCCCCCAAAGGTCTCTACTGCGAACGCGGGGACTTCTATATCGACCCGGTACAGCCGGTCGAAAGGGCGCTTATCACCCATGGACATTCCGACCATGCGCGCGCCGGACACGGCCATGTGCTCGCGACGCGTGAGACGCTCGACATTATGCGCCTGCGCTATGGCGACGACTTCTGCGGCGCGAGCGAAATCGCGCGCTTCGGCGAAACGGTTGCGATCGGCGGCGTGCGCGTCCGTTTCCACCCGGCCGGCCATGTGCTCGGCTCGGCACAGATATCCGTCGAGGCCGAGGGAACGCGGATCGTCGTCTCGGGCGACTACAAGCGCCGGCCCGATCCGACCTGCCCGTCCTTCGAGCCGATCGCCTGCGACGTCTTCATCACCGAAGCGACTTTCGGCCTGCCGGTCTTCCACCACCCGGACGACAAAGGCGAGATCGCCAGGCTCCTCCAGTCTCTCCGGCAGTTTCCCGAGCGTGCGCATGTGGTCGGCGCCTACGCCCTCGGCAAGGCACAACGCCTCATCGCGCTCATACGTCAGCAGGGCTACGACGAACCGATACACATCCATGGCGCACTCGCCAGGCTTTGCGAATATTACCAGAGCCAGGGCATCGATCTCGGCGACATTCGTCCGGCAACGCTCGGCCCGGAAAGCCGGCGGGACCTCGCGGGCAGCATCGTTCTCGGGCCTCCGGCGGCCTTTGCCGAGCGATGGGCGCGCCGCTTTGCCGATCCGCTCGCCATCTTCGCCTCCGGCTGGATGCTCATTCGCCAGCGCGCCAGGCAGCGCGGCGTGGAGCTGCCGCTCGTCATCTCCGACCATTGCGACTGGGCGGAGCTCACCGCAACGATTCGTGAAATCGCACCGTCCGAAGTCTGGGTAACGCATGGCCGCGAGGAGGCGCTGGTCCGCTGGTGCCAATTGCAGGGCATACCGGCACGGCCGCTTCACCTTGTCGGCTACGACGACGAGGGAGAGTGAGGATGAGAGCCTTCGCCGAATTGCTCGACCGGCTGGTGCTGACGCCGCAGCGAAACGCCAAGGTTCGGCTGCTCGTGGACTATTTCCGCAGCACGCCCGATCCGAGCCGCGGCTACGCGCTGGCCGCAATCGCCGGAACGCTCTCGCTCAACACGGTGAAGCCCGCCCTCATCCGCGATCTCTTGCTCGAGCGCATGGACGACGTGCTGTTTCACTATTCCTATGATTATGTCGGCGATCTGGCGGAAACGGTTTCTCTGGCCTGGGAGCCGCCGCCGGGCGTCGCCCCCGCGGATATCCCGCTTGGCGAGGTCGTCGAGCGGCTTCAGCTGGCCGGCCGCTCCGAGGTTCGTTCGCTCGTCCGCGACATGCTGGACCGCCTCGATACCTCCGGCCGCTTCGCCCTGCTGAAGCTCGCAACCGGAGGTCTGCGCATCGGCGTTTCGGCCAGGCTCGCAAAACAGGCCCTGGCAGAGATGGGCGGCAGGGAGGTGAGCGACATCGAAACGCTCTGGCACGGTTTGGAGCCGCCATACCTGCCTCTTTTCCTCTGGCTCACCGGTCAGGCGGAGATGCCGCTACTCAGGACGCCCGCAGTCTTCCACTCGGTGATGCTCGCGACGGCCGTCGGCGAGGGCGACCTCGAAGGGCTCGACCCGGCCGACTTCGCGGCCGAATGGAAATGGGACGGCATCCGCGTTCAGCTTGCCGATATCGGCGGGATTCGACGCCTCTATTCGCGCAGCGGCGACGAAATCTCCTCCGCCTTTCCGGAGATCATCGAGGCGGCCGGCATTGCCGGCGTGATCGACGGCGAGCTTCTGGTCGGCGGAACGATGCGCAGCAATCAAGCCACCGGCACCTTCGCCGATCTGCAGCAGCGGCTGAACCGAAAGACCGTCAGCCGCAAGCTGATGGACGAGTATCCGGCCTTCATCCGTGCCTACGACATCCTCTTTTCAGGCGAGCGCGATATCAGGCCCGAGCCCTTTCGTGTCCGCCGCGAAGCCTTGTCGGCGCTGATCGAAGCGGCCTCGCCGCAGCACTTCGATCTCTCGCCGCTCGTGCCATTCTCAAGCTGGGGAGAGCTCGACGAGCTGCGTTCCAACCCGCCCGATCCGGTGATCGAAGGCGTCATGCTCAAAAGGCTCGATTCGTCCTATGTGGCCGGACGGGCAAAAGGGCCGTGGTTCAAATGGAAGCGCGCGCCCTACAATATCGACGCCGTGCTGATGTATGCGCAGCGCGGCCATGGCAAGCGGTCCAGCTATTATTCCGACTTCACCTTCGGCGTCTGGGCGGAGAGCGAAGGCGCGACGAACCTCGTTCCGGTCGGCAAGGCCTATTTCGGCTTCACCGATGCCGAACTCGAGGTTCTCGACCGTTTCGTGCGCGACAATACCGTCGAACGTTTCGGTCCTGTTCGAGCGGTGCGCGCCGAACCCGATAGCGGCTTCGTCGTCGAGGTTGCTTTCGAAGGCCTCAATCGCTCTACGCGTCACAAGTCCGGGGTAGCCATGCGCTTCCCACGGATAGCTCGCCTCAGACCCGACAAGCTGCCTCGCGAGGCCGACAGGCTCGAAACATTACAGGCGATGATCGGAGCGCGAAGCTGAGGCGCTTGCGCACCACGCAACACCGAAAGCTATTTCAGAAAACACGAATGAAGGTTTGTTAAGGAGAGTCTGGAATTATCCGGGCCTGCCGCATGCCGTCCCCAAAGGGGGCTCATCGTCCCGGAACTGCTCTTTTGAAGCCGCATCATGCCATGTCCCAACTGTCGCGCTTTCTCACTCCCAGCTACCTTCCGGCCGTCATCGCGGCCCTTGTTGTGGTCGTTGCCGGGATCCTTGCCGACAATCAGAACCGGATCGTTTCGGAAGCACGCCTGCGCTCCGAGGTCGCCGACAGGCTGAACCCGATACGCTCGAACCTCGAGAGCAGCGTCAACGGCAACATCCAGCTCGTCCGGGGCCTGATCGCCGCGATCGAAACCGAACCCGACATGCAGCAGCAGCGCTTCGGGGAACTCGCACGCAGCGTCTTCAGCGAGAGATCGCAACTCCGCAACATCGCCGCCGCGCCCGAACTGGTGGTCGCGATGGTCTACCCGCTGACGGGCAATGAGAAGGCGATAGGGCTCGATTACCGCAGGAACGACAAGCAACGCAGTTCCGTCATGCGGGCGGTGGCATCCGGAGAAATGGTGCTCGCAGGCCCCGTCGACCTCGTGCAAGGCGGTCGCGGGCTGATCGGCCGCTTTCCCGTGACGACGAGCCAGGAAGGCGGCAGCCGTTTCTGGGGCATTGTTTCAGCGGTGATCGATGTCGACCGGCTCTATCGCGACAGCGGCCTTTCATCGCCGGCGCTCGACATCGACATCGCCATTGCCGGCCGCGACGGCACAGGGCGCGATGGCGCGCATTTCTTCGGCGACCCGGCAATCTTCGGCGACGCCCCCGTCGAAATGAGCGTGTCCTTGCCCGGCGGCTCCTGGCACATGGCGGCGATCCCGAAGGGCGGATGGCCGTCGACACCGCAGAATGCCTGGCAGGTCCGCCTGCTCATCGCATTCGGCGGCCTGATGATCGTCGTTCCGATGATCGTGGCCGGTCGCCTCATGGCCGAGCGCCAGGCGAACTTCCGCGCCCTGAGGCAGAGCAAGGACCAGCTCCAGGAGCTTTCGCATCGCCTGAGGATCGCACTCGACACTTCGAAGATCGGCATCTGGGAGCTCGACGCCGACAGCGGCACGCTCCTGTGGGACGGCCGCATGAAGGAGCTCTACGGCATCGGATCATCGATGCGCGAGGTCTACGAGGACTGGAAGAACACGCTGCATCCGGACGATCTCGCCCGTGCCGAGGCGGAATTCGCCGAAGCACTCTCTACTGGCGGCGCATACAATACGGAGTTCCGCATTTGTCTTCCGGACGGAGAAGTCCGCCACGTCCGTGCGATCGGCTCGACCTATGTCGGCACGAACGGCAACAGGAAGATCGTCGGCGTCAACTGGGACGTCACCGCCGACGTGGAAACACGCGCGACGCTATCGGAGGCCAAGCGCCTCGCCGAGGCCCACAGTGCCGAGCTGGAGGCCGCGCGCCATCGCATGGAATTCAACGCACTGCACGATCCATTGACCGGGCTGCCGAATCGCCGCTTCCTGGACCAGATTCTCTTCGATCGCAGCCGACGGTCGGACGCAGAGGCCAAGATCAGCATCTTCCATATCGATCTCGACCGTTTCAAACAGATCAACGATACGATGGGCCATGCTGCCGGGGACGAGATCCTGAAGCATGCGGCACGCCTCCTGCGGGACAATGTGCGCCAGGACGACTTCGTCGCCCGGATCGGCGGCGACGAGTTCGTGATCATTCGCGCAAGCGGCGGCTCCGACGAGGACGAGGCGCTGGCGTCCCGCGTGATCGAGGCGATGAGCGTTCCGGTCCGCTACGGAGACCAGGAATGCCGCATCGGCGTCAGTATCGGCATTGCCGCTCAAACCGATGCGACGGATGACCTCTCCCAGGTTCTGGTCAATGCCGATATCGCCCTCTACGAAGCCAAGCGCCGCGGCCGCAACCGGCAGGAGACCTTCACCGGCGCTCTGAAGACCGCCGTGCTCCAGACGAAACAGACGGCCGACGAAATCCTGCGCGGCCTGGAGCAGAACGAGTTCGTCGCATATTTTCAGCCTCAGTTCTGTCCAGGCTCGCTCGACGTCATCGGTGTCGAGGCGCTCGCACGATGGGACCATCCCACCAAGGGCCTCCTCGGACCGCACGCCTTTCTCAAGACGGCGGAAGACATCAATGTCGTCGCGGCGATCGACCAGAAGATCCTCGAACAGGCGCTTTTTCAGATCTACCGCTGGGAGGCGAACGGCATCTATGTTCCGAAGGTGTCGGTCAACCTTTCCTATCCGCGCCTCAGAGACGAGGGGCTGATCGCCCGGCTGGAGAAGCTCTCCATACCCCAAGGACGGCTCTCCTTCGAGCTGCTCGAATCGATTTCCTTCGACGAAAACGACGTGACCGTCATGTCCAACATCCGGCGCATCAAGGAACTCGGCATCGACATCGAGATCGACGACTTCGGTACCGGCTATGCCTCGATCCTGAGCCTGCTGAAGCTGACGCCACGCCGTCTGAAGATAGATCGGCAACTGGTCCTGCCTATTCTCGCCTCCCCGGCGGAGCGCCGTCTTGTCGCGTCGATCATCGACATCGGCACATCGCTCGGGATCGAAGTGATCGCGGAAGGGGTCGAAACGCTCGAGCACGCCCGGATTCTCAAGGAAATGGAATGCCACGGCCTGCAGGGATACGCCTTCGCCCGGCCGATGAGCGCCAATGATCTTGCCACTTTCGTCTTCGAGCGGAGGTGGTGCGTCGCTTGACGCGATGCGGGCCTCGTCTCCTTCCGAGGCGCACTGCACATGCGTCGCTTTTTCTCGCTGCCGAGACTTGGCAGCTGTCCGGAAAATAGTCATAAAAACATATGCCTTCTGCCGCTTGTGCGAACGTGCGGACCTCGTCCGCGCGGCGTCCGGCGGTAGTCCTCGCGGGACCGGAGTCCCGACCCTCCAAAAACAACCCACAGGGAGACAACACGATCGAATACGCGGAGAAATTGCTTCTAGTCTTCATTCTTGTCCCCTTCGCGGGAAGCCTCATTGCAATCTTCTTTCCGTCCGATCAACGCGGTGCGATAGCCTGGTTCGCAGGAGCGATCGCACTTGTCTGCTTCCTGGTGGCCGCCTGCCTTTATCCCTACGTCGCTTCGGGCGGCGTCCTCCATTACCGGCTGGACTGGGTTCCGGAACTCGGGCTGAACGTCACCCTCAGGATGGACGGCTTCGCCTGGCTGTTTTCGGCCCTGATCACGGCGATCGGCGTACTCGTCGTTCTCTATGCCCGCTACTATATGGCCGAAGAAGACCCGGTCCCGCGCTTCTTCGCGCTCTTCCTTGCCTTCATGGGCTCGATGCTGGGCCTCGTCCTTTCGGGAAATCTCATTCTGCTCGCCGTCTTCTGGGAGTTGACCAGCATCGTCTCCTTCCTGCTGATCGGCTATTGGCACCATAACGCGCATGCCCGCGACGGCGCCCGCATGGCACTGACGATTACCGGTACGGGCGGCCTGGCAATGCTCGTGGGCCTGATCATCATCGGAAAGATCGTCGGCAGCTATGAACTCGACGCGGTTCTTGCCTCGGGCGACGCGATCCGTAACCATCCGCTCTATGGCACGGTGCTCGTTCTTGTCCTGCTCGGGGCGTTGACGAAGAGCGCCCAATTCCCCTTCCATTTCTGGCTGCCGCACGCGATGGCGGCGCCGACGCCGGTCTCCGCCTATTTGCATTCGGCAACGATGGTAAAGGCCGGCGTCTTCCTGCTTGTGCGGTTCTGGCCGGTGATGGCCGGCACGGAAGCGTGGTTCTGGATCGTCGGCCTTGCCGGTCTGACGACGCTCCTGCTCGGCGCCTATTTCGCGATTTTTCAGCAGGATCTGAAAGGGCTTCTCGCCTATTCGACGATCAGCCATCTCGGGCTTATCACCGTTCTCCTGAGCCTCGGCAGTCCGCTGGCGGCTGTCGCCGCCGTCTTCCACATCGTCAACCACGCGACCTTCAAGGCCTCGCTCTTCATGGCGGCCGGCATCATCGACCACGAAAGCGGCACGCGCGACATGCGCCGGCTGAGCGGACTTTTCCATTTTATGCCGATCACTGCGACGCTTGCCATGGTAGCGAGCGCAGCCATGGCCGGCGTGCCTTTGCTCAACGGCTTTCTGTCCAAGGAGATGTTTTTCGCCGAGGCGATCGAGACGCACCTCGTCAACCCGCTCGACACGGCTACGCCCTATGTCGCGACGATCGCGGGCATGTTTGCGGTGACCTATTCGCTCCGCTTCATCCACGGCGTCTTCTTCGGCCGGCCGCCGGCGGAACTCCCGAGAAAACCGCATGAGCCGCCGCGCTGGATGCGGGCGCCGGTCGACTTTCTCGTTCTCGCCTGCCTCGTCGTCGGTATAATTCCCGCCCAGACGATCGGTCCTTTCCTTCATACCGCCGTTCTCTCTATCCTGCGCAGCCGGACCCCCGATTACAGCCTTGCGGTCTGGCATGGCTGGAACATTCCGCTGATCATGAGCTTCGTTGCGCTTTCCGGCGGCATCGGCCTCTATTTTCTGATGCGCTCCTATCTGGCGATGGCCGTCGAAGGCCCGCCGGTTTTCCGTCTTCTCCAGGGGCAGCGCATTTTCGAGCGCGTGCTGGTGACGCTCTCCTGGAAGTGGGCCAGATGGCTCGAACAGCAGCTCGGCACGCGTCGCCTGCAGCCGCAGATGCGCCTCCTCGTCTTCCTGGCGCTCGCGGCGGGCGCATCGCCGCTCCTCCTGGGCGCATTCGAACTGCCCCCGCTCGTGATCCGCGGCATCGATCCCGCCTTCGCCCTGCTTTGGGCGATCGGCATCGCCTGCGCCGTCGGCTCCGCCTACCAGGCGAAGTTCCACCGTCTGGCTTCGCTGGTACTTCTCGGCGGCGCTGGGCTCGTCACCTGCATCACTTTCGTCTGGCTTTCCGCACCCGATCTGGCGGTCACGCAGCTTCTGGTGGAAATCGTCACCACCGTGCTCATCCTCCTCGGATTGCGCTGGCTGCCGAAGCGCATCGAGGAACCGGAGGTGCCGGAGGACATCTCGATCAGGGTCCGCTTGAGACGCTTGCGCGACCTGCTTCTGGCGATCGGTGCCGGCGGGGGAATGATGCTCATCGCCTACACGATGATGACGCGGCCCCTTCCCGAAACCATCGCGAGCTATTTTCTCGAGCGAGCCTATCAGGAGGGTGGAGGCACCAATGTCGTCAACGTGATCCTGGTCGATTTCCGCGGCTTCGATACGCTTGGCGAGATCGCCGTACTCTGCATCGTGGCGCTCACGGTCTTCGCGCTTCTCCTGCGCTTCCGCCCGCAGTCCGACAGCCTCGAGACGCCGGAGCAGCAAAGGGTGCAAAACGCCTTCGACGACGATCATCCCGATCGTGCAGCCGGCGACAGCGTCGCCGAATACCTCTTCATCCCGGCGGTGATCATGCGCTGGATGTTCCCGGTGACCGGAATGCTTGCGGCCTTTCTCTTCCTGCGCGGCCATGACCTGCCGGGAGGCGGCTTTGCCGCCGGCATCGCCATGTCGATCGGATTCATCCTGCAATATATGTCCGGCGGCACCCGCTGGGTCGAGGAACGGCTTCGCATCCATCCGCTTCGCTGGATGAGCATCGGCCTCCTGGTGGCCACCGCCACGGGCGCCGGATCCTGGTTCTTCGGTTATCCTTTCCTCACTTCCCACGCGGACTATGCAAGCCTGCCGGTCGTCGGCAAGTTTCCTCTCGCAAGCGCGATCCTCTTCGATCTCGGCGTCTTTTCGCTGGTGCTCGGCGCCACCGTGCTCATGCTGATCGCTCTGGCGCACCAGTCGGTCCGTGCACCGCGTGCGCATGGGAAGGCCGCGCGCTCCGAAAAGGAGGCGGCACGGTAATGGAACTCATCCTTTCGGCAGGCATCGGCACCTTGGCCGCGTCCGGCGTCTATCTTCTCCTGAGGCCACGAACATACCAGGTGATCATCGGGCTATCGCTGCTCTCCTTTGCCGTCAATCTCTTCATCTTCGGCATGGGCAGGCTCCGGGTGAACGCGCCTCCGATCCTCGAGCCCGGCGGCGCCGGCGATCTCGCCCGCTTCACCGATCCGGTTCCGCAGGCGCTGGTGCTGACGGCAATCGTCATCGGCTTTGCCATGACCGCGCTCTTCCTCGTCGTGCTGCTCGCCTCGCGCGGCTTCACCGGAACCGACCATGTGGACGGAAGGGAGCAGCGCGGTGACTGACTGGCTCGACCATCTTCTCATCCTGCCGATCCTCCTGCCGCTCGCCGTGGCAGCGGTGCTGATCCCGATCAATGAGCGCGACCGAACATTGAAGGGCGCCATCGGCTTCGCCTCGACGCTCGTCGTCTTCATCCTCTCGATGATCCTCATGCGACTTGCCGCAACGGGAGCCGAAAGCTTGCCCGGATCCGGGGTCTATCAGCTCGGCAACTGGCCCGCCCCCTTCGGGATCGTCCTCGTGCTCGACCGCCTGTCGGCCCTGATGCTATGCCTGACGAGCGGCCTTGCACTCGCCGCTCAGGCCTATTCCATGGCGCGCTGGCACACGGCCGGGCATCACTTCCATTCGCTGTTCCAGCTTCTCGTCGCGGGCCTCAACGGCGCCTTTCTCACCGGCGACCTCTTCAATCTCTTCGTCTTCTTCGAGATGATGCTGGCCGCCTCCTACGGTCTGCTCCTGCATGGCTCCGGCCCGCTGCGCGTGAAGGCGGGGCTGCATTATATCGCCGTCAACCTCGCCGCCTCGGCGCTGTTCCTGATCGGCGTCAGCCTGATTTACGGCGCCACCGGCACGCTCAACATGGCCGACCTCGCGACGAAGCTCTCAGCTCTCGAACCCCAAAGCAGAACGCTCGTCGAAATGGGCGCGGCCATCCTCGGCGTTGCCTTCCTCGTCAAGGCGGGCATGTGGCCGCTCAGCTTCTGGCTGCCGACGGCCTACGCGGCGGCGACGCCACCGGTCGCCGGCGTCTTTGCGGTTCTGACCAAGGTCGGGGTCTACGTCATCATCCGACTGCATCTGCTCGTCTTCGGCACGGCGGCGGGCGCGTCATCCGCTTTCGGTCAGGATTGGCTCGTCACCGGGGGAATGCTGACGATCGCCTTTGGCGGCATCGGCGTGCTCGCCTCGCAGGCAATGGGCCGCCTCGCGGGCTATTCCGTTCTCGTTTCCTCCGGGACGCTGCTCGCAGCGGTCGGCCTCGGCCATGACGGGATGCTCGCCGGCGCACTCTTTTATCTGGTCAGTTCGACCCTGACGATCGCGGCCTTCTTCCTGCTGATCGAGCTCGTCGAGCGCGGCCGGGACGCCGGCGCCGACGTCCTGGCAGTGACGATGGAAGCCTACGGCGACTTCGACGAGGACGAGGAGGAGCAAGAGGTCGGCGTCGCCATTCCCGGCACGATGGCCATTCTGGGCCTCTGCTTCTGCCTTTGCGCTATGCTGCTCGCCGGCCTGCCTCCTCTCTCGGGCTTCATCGCCAAATTCGCGCTCATCAGCGGCCTCTTCGACATGCCGGCCGCCGAACTCGCGACAGCAGTGTCCGCCGCCGACTGGACCTATGTCACTCTCCTCATCCTCTCCGGGCTTGCTGCCATGATCGCCATGAACCGCATCGGCATCCGGACATTCTGGGCGTCGATCGAGGGTACGATCCCGCGGGTCGTCGTGATCGAGATCACCCCGGTCGTCGTCCTGCTCGGCGCCTGTCTCTTCCTGAGCCTGCAGGCGGGACCCGCGATGCGCTACATGCAGGCGACCGCCGATGATCTGCTCGCGCCCCTCACCCACAGCGAGCGCGTGCTTTCGGCGCCACGAGCCGGGAGCCAGTAGCGATGCGCACCTGGTTTCCCTACCCGCTGCTCTCGGTCGCGCTCCTCCTCATGTGGCTGCTTTTGAGCCAGTCCGTGACGCCGGGCTCTATCCTCCTCGGCCTGGTCATCAGCACGGTTCTTGCGTGGGTGACGCTCAAGCTGCAACCCACCCGCTCGCGTCTGCACCGCTGGAGCCGTATCGCCGGTTTCACTCTACGCGTCGTCGGCGATGTCACCCGCTCGAATATTGCCGTCGCGCTGATCATCCTGCGCGCAGGCAGGCGCCCGGTTAATGCGGGCTTCATGACCGTCAGCGTCGATCTCGGCGACGAGAACGCCCTGGCGCTGCTCGCCTGCATCCTCACGGCGACGCCAGGCACCGCCTGGCTCGAATATGATCGCCGCCAGAAGATCTTGCTCTTCCACGTACTCGACATCGAAAACGAGGACTTGTGGCGGCGAACGATCCGGCGCTATGCGGCCGACTTGAAGGAGATATTCGAATGATGGAGCTTGCCGTCATCTGGTCGGTGCTGATCGCACAGACCATGCTTGCGCTCGCCATGGCCTTCGCGCTTTACCGTATGGCCAGAGGACCAAGGGCCCAGGACCGCATTCTCGGTCTCGATACGCTCTACATCAACGCGATGCTGATGCTCGTCACCTATGGCATTCGCACGGCGAACACCGTCTATTTCGAAACGGCGCTGATCATCGCGGTCATCGGCTTCGCCTCGTCCATCGCGCTGGCAAAGTTTCTCATGCGCGGCGAGGTGATCGAATGAGCCATCTGACCGACCTCCCGCCATGGGCGGCGATCCTCGTCTGCGGCTTGATGGTAGCCGGCGCCGCGACCACGCTTATCGGATCGCTCGGGCTCCTGCGCCTCCCCGATTTCTATGCGCGCCTGCACGCCCCCACCATCGCGACCAGCGGCGGCACGATCCTCCTCTGCCTTGCATCGATCCTCTGCTTCGCAGTCTTGCAGAGCCGCTGGGTGTTCCACGAGGTCCTCATCATCTTTTTCGTGACGGTGACGACGCCCGTGACCCTGATGCTGCTCGGCCAGGCAGCCCTCTACCGGGACCGCTTCGAGAACCGGCCCGACGTGCCGCGCAAGCCGAGACCCGCACCGGATGAAGAATAAGCTACTCGCCCGCCTGACGGAACGCCTCTCGCCTATCGTTCAGGTGGAGCGCAAAGCCCAGTGCAGCCGGATCGCCCAGGCCGGGGCGCAGCTGCATGCTCGGAATGAGATAATCTCCCCCATTCTGCTGCCGATAGGGGATGGGTGAGGTGGTTCCGATCGTCCGCATTCTTTCGCGTAGCCTCTCGGCCGCGGCGGCAAAGCCGGCCTCGTCGAGCCGGTCGGCACGATAGGCCACGAAGGGCGGAAGCACGTCGTAGCCGGGATAGTAGAGAATGCCGTGGTTGATCGGGAACAGGAGATCGTCGATCGGTCCGTTCACCCCGCGCGCCGAATAGTGCTCTTCCCAACCGCCGGCGGTGACGATCAGCATTGCGCGCTTGCCAGCCAGGCTCCCTTCGCCATAGCGGTCGCCCCAGCGCTTGTCGCTGTGCTCACCGACGCCGTAGGCGAAGCCGTAGGCAAACACCCGGTCGACCCAGCCCTTGAGAATGGCCGGCATGGAAAACCACCAGAGCGGAAACTGAAGGATCAGTGCGTCCGCCCACAGCAGCTTGTCGATCTCGTCTCTCACATCCTCCGTCAAAGCTTCGGCATCGAAGGCATGCTTGGACGCCGCTACCGGCACGAGCCGCGCGTCCGGCTGCAAAAGGGGGAAGTCGGCGCGATCAACCTCCGATTTCCAGCCGCCGGCATAGAGATCCGAGACCCGCACCTCGTGGCCCTGGTCTCTGAGTTCCTCGACCGCGACGTCGCGGAGCGCTCCGTTTAGCGAACGTGGTTCGGGATGAGCAAAAACGAGCAAGACTTTCATGGATCGTTCTCCTGGTGAGATTTCGAGCCTCTAGGTAGCCAAGACCCGTCTAATCCGCTACCTCTGGGGAATGCATAAGATTGTGCCGAATAATGGATAAATCAGACATCACCCTGGAGCGCATGCGCACCTTCGCCCGCGTGGCGGAGCGCGGGAGTCTCAGCGCCGTCGCGCGCGAACTCGGAGTGGGTCAATCGACCGTAACACGCCACCTGCGCGAGCTCGAGGAGGCCGTCGGGGTGCCTTTGCTGAGCAGGACGACCCGGCGCGTCACGATGACCGACGAAGGCAGCCGCTATTACGCTCGGAGCGTCGAGATCCTGCGTCTGGTCGAGCAGGCCAGCGACGAGGTGCGCGGCACGCGCGGCGCTCGAGCCGGTACGATCCGGGTCTCCTGCACGGCAGCTTTCGGCGTGCTGCATGTCAGCCGGCTGATCTTCGCCTTTCAGGACCTCTATCCGGATATAGGCATCGACCTGAGCCTCACCGACGAGCGGATCGACCTGGTACGGGAGGGTATCGATATCGCGCTCCGCCTGGGCCCCCTCGCCGACAGTTCGATGCGGATGAAAGCGCTTGGCCAAAGCCGAAGGCTGCTGGTGGCAGCTCCGGCCTACCTGTCGAAGCGTGGAAGGCCGGCCATCCCGCAGGAACTCATCGGGCACGAAGGCATCCGGATGTCGAATGTGGCGGGCAGCGAAACGCTCGCCCTGCAGGGGCCGGACGGCAAATATCACGCCGTCCCCTTCGGAGGACGCTTGAGAGTGGACCATGGCCTGGCCGTGCGCGAAGCGCTCGTCGCCGGGCGCGGCATCGCACCAGCCCATCGCTGGCTCGTCGGCGATCTCCTGGAGGCGGGAAGGATCGAGGCGGTACTTCCCGATTATTCGCTTCCTTCCGTGCCGCTCAACATGCTGATCGTTCCGGAGCGCGCCGGCATCGCCCGGGTCCGCCTTCTCATCGACTTCCTCGCAAATGAGATCGGCAATGTCCCCGGGATGGACCGTTCGCCGGCCGGGCGGTGATCAGCCGGTTTATTCGCGCCCGCGGAAGCGACGCTGATAGGCCGGATCGTAGAGGGAGCTCTCGCGGAAGTCCGAGGCCTCCAGGCCCGGCCCGACGAAGATCAGCGCGGTGCGCTCGATCGGATCCTCCGCGACTTTGCCCGCGATATCGCCGAGCGTCCCGCGGACGACGCGTTCGTCCGGCCAGGAGGCCTTGACCACGATCGCCACCGGACAATCGGCGCCGTAGAGAGGCGTCAACTCCTCGACCACCCGCTCAAGCGCGTGGATCGCAAGGTGGATCGCAAGCGTCGAACCGGTGGCGCCGAAGGCGGCGAGCGTCTCGCTATTCGGCATGGGCGACGCCCGGCCGGAGACGCGCGTCAACACCAGGCTCTGAGCCATCGCCGGGATCGTCAGCTCGCGGCCGAGCGTCGCGGCGGCGGCGGCGAAGGCAGGTACGCCCGGGGTCATCGTATAGGCGATCCCGTGCTTCTCCAGCCGCCGGATCTGTTCGGCGACCGCGCTCCAGACGGAGAGATCGCCGGAATGCAACCGGGCCACGTCCTCGCCGGCTTCGGCCGCGCGAACATATTCCGCCTCGATCTCGTCGAGCGACATCGGCGCCGTATCGATGATGCGGGCGCCCGCCGGGCAAAATTGCAGGAGCTCGGGCGAGACGATCGAACCGGCATAGAGGCAGATGGGGCAGCGGCCGATCAAGTCCCTGCCCCTGACCGTGATGAGGTCTGCCGCGCCCGGACCTGCGCCGATGAAATGAACCGTCATGATTTGTCCTCTTGAAAATGCATGGTTCGAAGATCGGCTCACGCCTTAACCCACGACCATTGCGTGACCGGCATCGCCGGCCGCCAGCCCGTCATGGCGCCGATGGGCGAGACTCGGGCGATATCGATGCGGATCAGCGAGCCGCCGAGCCGCGCATGGCGGGCGAGGAGCAGCGCTTCCATCTCCGTCGTTACGGCATTGGCGACCAGACGCCCGCCGGGCGCAAGCGCGTCGATAACCGCTTCCATCACGCCGGTCTCGCTGCCGCCGCCGCCAATAAAGACCGCGTCCGGCCGCGGGAGTCCCCGTAACGCGTCCGGCGCCCGGCCCTCGACGACCGCAAGACCCGGTACGCCGAAGCGCGCGGCGTTGCGGCCTATCCGGGCGGCCCGCTCGGGCGATGCCTCTATGGCGATGGCGCGCATCGCCGGATCAGCGAGCAACCATTCGATCGCGATGGAGCCTGAGCCGGCGCCGATATCCCAGAGGAGCTCGCCCTCCCGCGGCGCCAGCGCCGAAAGCGTCAGCGCCCGCACCTCCCGCTTGGTGATCTGGCCGTCGTGCTCGAAAAGCCGATCGTCAAGGCCGCTCGCAAGCGGCAGGACTCGTGCATCGGCATCCGCCACCACCTCAAGCGCACAGACGTTCAAGGCATCGACCTTTTCCAGCGCGAAGTCTCTGGCACAGTGCCTGGAGACACGCTCACGTTCGCCGCCGAGCGCCTCTAAAACTGTAAGCTGTGACTGACCGAACCCGATCTCGCTGAGCAGCCCGGCGAGCGCCTTCGGACCGTTTTCGTCCGAGGTCAGCGCCAGCACGCGGGCCCGCGGCTGAAGATGCGGGCGGATGAGATCGATGGGGCGGCCATGCAGAGAAACGGTCGTGACCTCCTGCAGGGGCCACCCGAGCCGGGAAGCGGCAAGGCTGAAGGCGGACGGCGCGGGAATCGTGTGCATCTCCGCGGCATCGATGCGGCGCGCCAGCGTGGCACCGGCGCCGTAAAGGAACGGATCGCCGGAGGCGAGCACAACGACGGGGCTGCCGCGGCGGGCGATAATCGCCTCCACCGATCTTTCGAACGGGCTTTGCCAGATGTGGCATTCGCCGTCGATGAGCGGCGCAGCAAGCTGCATATGGCGAGCGCCGCCGAAGACGACGGGTGCTGCCTTTATGAGGCGCTTGGCCTCGTCGCCGAGACCGGCTACACCGTCTTCTCCGATACCGATAACGGTGAGCCAGGGAGCGACGATGGCCGAGCCACTGTTCGACATGTCAGCCACGGGCAGACCTCGCATTCTGATCCTCGGGGGAACGACCGAGGCGCGCCAGCTCGCGGAGCGCCTGGCCTCCGACAGCCGATACGACGCGGCGATCTCCCTTGCCGGCCGCACGGCCGATCCCCGTCCGCAGCCGCTTCCGACGCGCATAGGCGGCTTCGGCGGCGCCGAAGGCCTTGCCGCCTTCCTGCGCGAGCGACGTATCGCCCTGCTGGTCGATGCGACGCACCCCTTCGCTGCCCGTATCTCGCTCAATGCCGCGACAGCGGCGGAAATGACCGGGACTCCGCTCTTCGCGCTCCGACGCCCCGCCTGGGAGGCAGGACCCGGCGATCGATGGACATGCGTCGACAGCGTCGCCGAGGCGGTCTCCGTTCTCGGCGACGCGCCGCGGCGCGTGTTCCTGGCGATCGGCCGGCAGGAGGCCTTCCATTGCGAGAAGGCACCGCAGCACAGCTACGTCGTGCGCAGCGTCGATCCGGTGATGCCGCCGCTCGACCTGCCGGATGTCACGACCATCCTCGCCTCCGGCCCCTTTGCGCAAGCGGACGAAGTGGACTTGCTCGAGCGCCACCGGATCAACGTCATCGTCGCCAAGAACAGCGGCGGCGCCGCCACCTACGGCAAGATAGCGGCGGCGCGTCAGCTTGGGGTCGAGGTGGTGATGGTCGAGCGCCACAGGTCCGCCGACGTTCAATCGGTCGGCGACTGCGATGCGGCGCTCGAACGCATCCATCAATGGCTTTCTCCGGTGAAGGATCGTGGCGTGTAGACGAGGTCGTGCTTTCCGTCGCGGGCAATGACGCGCGTCTCCGGCGAACCGATGATCACGCAGGTCGCCATGTCGGCGCGGCCGGGGTCGGCCTCGCCGAGCGGCATGACCGCGATGCGCTCGTCCGGCCGCCCGGCTGCGCGGCCGAAGATCACCGGAACCCGGGCCGGCAGCACCTGCCTCAGAACCTCGAAGGCCTCGCCGAGCTGCCAGGGACGCGCCTTGCTGATCGGATTGTAGAGCGCGATGACGAGCCCCGCTTCGGCGGCAAGCTTCAACCGGCGGGTGATGACGTCCCACGGCTTCAGGTTGTCCGAGAGCGACATGGCGCAGAAATCGTGTCCGAGCGGTGCTCCGATCCGCGCTGCGACCGCGAGCATTGCGGTCACTCCGGGAGTGACGGTGAGATCGACCTCACGCCACTCCTGCGGTCCCTTGTCGATCGCCTCGCAGACGGCGGCGGCCATCGCGAAGATGCCGGGATCGCCGCCGGAGACGACGCAGACATCTGCCCCGGCTGCCGCTCGCGCGAGTGCTGCCCGAGCGCGGTCCAGCTCCTCACGGTTATCCGAAGCGATACGCCGTTGATCCGCCCGAAGCTGCAGGCGATCGAGATAGGGGCCGTAGCCGAAGAACTCGGTCGCAACCGCAATCGCGTCCTTGGCCTCGGGTGTCATTTGCGCCGGATTGCCGGGGCCGGTGCCGACGATGAAGAGCTTTCCGGTCATGCTCTTCCCTCCGGGCCGAGCCGGGCATACGAGCCGGGCCTGTCCTTCCAACCAGGAACGAGCACCAGCGAGAAATAGGGTGCCTCATCGTCCGGCTTCTCGCCGAGCGGGACCATCGCCGCATTCCTCATCGTGCCGCGCTCGACATAGACGGCCGCGTCGAGCCTGCCCGCCGCCGCGAGCGCCCGGCGGATCTTCGGCAGGTTGCGGCCGACCTTCATGATGACCGCCGCCTCGGTATCGGCGAGGCGACGCTGAAGCTCGCTCTCGCGCATCGTGCCGGGGAGAACCGATAGCACGTCGTCGCCTTGCACCAGCGGCAGCCCCGCGAGCGACCAGCAGCCGGACATTGCGGTGATGCCCGGAATCACCTCGGCGGGGAAACGGCCGGCAAGCCGCACATGGAGGTGCATATAGGAGCCGTAGAAGAGCGGATCGCCCTCGCTCAGCACCGCGACCGTCCGTCCGGCGAGAAGATGCGCCGCCACGGCCTCGGCCGAGGCGTTGTAGAACTCCGTGATCTGACCCCTATAGGCGTCGTGATCCTTGTCGATCTCGGTCGTCACCGGGTAGTAGAGCGGCAATTCGGTCATGCCGGGCTTGAGAAGCCCCTCCACAACGGCGCGGCCGTTGCCGTTGCGTCCGGCCTTGGCGAAATAGGCGACGACATCCGCCTCGCCGAGCGCCCGGACCGCCTTTACGGTCAGGAGTTCCGGGTCACCGGGACCGGTTCCAACGCCGATCAGCCGGCCCGTTTCCGCCCCGTTCACAGGCCTGGCCTCGCGAGAGAATTCAGCGCGGCGGCGGTCATCGCGCTGCCGCCGAGGCGGCCGCGGACGATCGCGAAGGGAACGCCGTAGGAATTTTCGGCGAGCGCATCCTTCGATTCGGCCGCACCGACGAAACCGACCGGCATGCCGAGGATCGCCGCCGGCTTCGGCGCGCCGTCGCGCAGCATTTCGAGCAGATAGAAGAGCGCGGTCGGCGCATTGCCGATCGCGACCACTGAACCGGCCATCCGCTCGCCCCAGAGCTTCATCGCTGCGGCCGAACGCGTATTGCCGATCTCAGCCGCGATCTCCGCTGTGCGCGGATCGCGGAGCGTGCAGATGACCTCGTTGCCGGCGGGCAGCCGTGCGCGCGTTACGCCATGGGCGACCATTTCCGCATCGCAGAGGATCGGCGCACCGTCTTTCAGCGCCGCGCGCGCGGCGGAGACGAAGCCGGGCGAGAATACGAATTGGCGCACCGCCTCGACCAAGCCGCAGGCATGCACCATGCGTATCGCCAGATCGGCTTCTTCCTCCGAGAAGCCGGAAAGATCGGCTTCCGCGCGGATGATCGCGAAAGAACGCTCATAGATGGCGTTGCCATCGCGGATATAATCGTAGTCAGGCATTTCTATCCCTGTTCAAACGCGGCGGCGATACGCGCGGTCCCTAGCCGTGTAAGACAGGACAGTGCCGATTCGCCAGCGTCTTTGTTTTCCCGCACCAGCGCGTTGAGAGCGCTGAGTGCGGATCTTATTCCGTTCTCATCCCTGTAGGCACTCGGCGCGACGGAAGCAGTGCCATTTACGACAAGCGCATATCCTGATGGCGCACCGACGAGCGTCAGCGGCGACGCCGTCGGTCTGGCGCAACCCTTGGGACAGCCGGAGAGATGCATAGTGGCCGAACCGTCGAGGAGGTCCGGCGCGGCTTCGACCAACAGCCTTGCGGCCGTCTTTGTGTCCATCCGCGCCGAGGCGCACGCCAGACCGGCGCAGGTGGCGATGTGATTGCGCGGATCGTCCGGGGCCACCAGAAAGCCGTGCGAGCAGGCAAGCCGTTGCGCAATGGGCGCCGTTTCGCCGGAGAGACCGAGGACGAACAGCCCGTGCCCGGGTGCAAAGCGTATCGCGTCTGCGCCGAGTTCTTCCGCCTGCCGGACGAATGCGATGAGACTGCCCGCATCGGTTTGCGCGAAGGCCAGCCCGACGCCGAGCACGGTGCCGGCGTCGCCGAAGCGATGGAGACCCGCGGGCGGCGGGGAAGGGGAGTCGTTGTCTGCACGCGGCAACGCTGCCCCGGCCGAAAAGCGTTGCCGGACAAGGCCTGCGTCGAGGTCGCGAGCGCGGGCAGCGGGACCGCGCGCACAGAGCTCTCGCAGTATGCAGAGGAGCACCGGAACGGCCGCTTCCGCCTCCAGGCAAGCGACGGGACTTGCGGATTGCGCCGTCCCGCCAAGCGAGAGCAGCCACCTGACGCCGCTCTTGCCGCCAAGCGCGCGGACACGCAGGTCGGCAGTCAGGCTTCCAAGGTGGAAACGGCCGCCTCCATCCACGACGATCGAGAGTTTCGGAGCAAGCCTGAGCGCCTCCCCCTCATCGGCGATCGCCATGCGCAGCGCGCGGGCGAGCGGGCGAGGGTCGGCGATTTCCTCCGGGTCGACGCCGGCAAGCGGCGGCGTCTCGATCGCGACCCCTTCGGCAATGGCTATCTCCGCCTCCCCGATCGCTTCTGCGAGCGCCGGGACGCTTTCCGGCGTCAGGCCGCGGATCTGCAGGTTGCCGCGTGCCGTGACCTCGATGACCCCGCTTCCGCATGTGGCAGCCGCACCGGCAAGCGCCCTCATCTCCGCCGGCGTGAGACCGTCTGCCGCCGGCCGGAGCCGCACGAGCAGGCCATCCCCGGTCTGCATCGGTGCAGCCAGCGAAGGACAGGCTCCGCGGCGCATCGATGTGCCGGTCGCAGATCGTTCGGCTCGTGGGGCGGCGCAGCTCGTCATTGGTCTTCGGTGATCCTTCGGGGTATCTCGCTGCCATCCCGGCGAGCCTGATCGATCAAGCCTATATCACGGAGAGGCGCGTTGAGAGAGATCAAAGATCGGCGGCAATGCCCGCGATCACTCTTCGAAATCGGCACCCTTACGCAGCAGATAGATATCCATGATCCAGCCCACCCGCTCGCGCGCCGCGGCCCGTGCTTCGATAATCTGCTCTTTCACCTCGGCGAGGCGCCCTGAAATGACGATCTCGTCAGGCGTGCCTAGATAGGCGCCCCAATAGATCTCGGCATCCGGATCCTCGATCTTCTGGAACGCCTGCTCCCCGTCGAGCATGACGACGGCCGTTTCGTTTTTGTGCGGGAAGGTTTCGGCGAGTCGCCGGCCGGTGGTGATCTCCACCGGCTTGCCGACGAGGTTCAACGGTATGCGATGGCTGGCACAGAGCGCCTGCAGGCTGGTGATGCCCGGGATCACGCCGAAATCGAAGGCGACCCGCCCGCGCGCCTTCACCCTCTCGACAATGCGGATCGTGCTGTCATAGAGCATCGGATCGCCCCAGACGAGGAAGGCGCCGGTCTGCCCTTCGGCAAGCTCGCTCGTCAGCAGCGACTCGTAGGTGGCGGCGATGCTCGCATGCCAATCGTCCACGCTCTTCGTGTAGCTGCGGCCTTCGCTGCGGCGGACCGGCACGGCGAATTCCACGGTACGGCTGTCGCTCCGCGTCACGTATCGGGCGCATATCTCGCGGCGCACCTCGGCGAGTTCCGTCTTGCTCGCCCCTTTTGTCGGAATGAAGAGCACATCGGCTCCGTTCAGCGCATTGATCGCCTGAACGGTCATATGCTCGGGGTTACCCGCGCCGATACCGATGATCAGGATGTGCCGCATGCCGTCTCCCATAGCGTCGCCCGCCTTCCGGCCAGTCTTTGACGGATCGGGGCCGGGGGCGCAAGGTCCATTCGCGACGGGTGCCGGAACGACTGCGTCAGCAGTTCGGCACCATCGGCCGTTCGACGGCCAAGGGAGGATCTTCCGGCAACCGCCAGTCGATCGGCGCGAGCCCCTTGGACGTCAGAAACGCATTCGCCTTGGAGAAATGCCGGCAGCCGAAGAAGCCGGAATGGGCCGAAAGCGGTGACGGGTGCGGCGCAGTGAGCACGAGATGACGCGAACGATCGACAAACGCGGCCTTGCGTTGTGCGTAGGAACCCCAGAGCATGAAAACGACCGGCTGCGCCTGCTCGTTGACCGCACGGATAACCGCGTCGGTAAAGCGTTCCCAGCCCCTGCCCTGGTGCGAGGCCGCCCGGCCGCGCTCCACCGTCAGCACGCTGTTCAGCAGGAGCACGCCCTGGCGCGCCCAACTTTCCAGGAAGCCGTGGCGCGCAGGGGCTATTCCGAGGTCTTCCCGCAGCTCCTTGTAGATGTTGACGAGCGAAGGCGGCGTGCGTACGCCAGGACGCACACTGAAGCAGAGGCCATGCGCCTGCCCATCCCCGTGATAAGGATCCTGACCGAGGATGACGATGCGCACCTTGTCGAGCGGGGTTAGGTCGAGCGCGCGGAAATATTCGCCACCCCTCGGAAAAATCTGCCGGCCCTGTTGTTTTTCTTCCAGCAGGAACCGCTTGAGCTCGGCCATGTAGCCATGGCGGAACTCGGGGCCCAGAACGGCTCTCCAGCTTTCTTCCAGCTTGATCGTCGCATCCATATGGGACGTCACCTCGTTTGGTCTCGTTGCGGTCTTTAAAGCGCAATCCCGTCGGATTGTTAACGGTGAAAATCGGCGTGCCGGGGTCGGTTTCGCTTGCCGCGCTTGCAGCGGCAGCATTGTATTTCTCTGGATATAGCGGTAATCAGGCACCGAAGCGTTATATTTTTGTAAATATCACGAAACGGGAGGCAGAGGTGATCAGAAGGAGACATTGGCTCAAGGGCGCGGCACTGGCGCTCGGCATGGTTCTGGCGGGAGCCGTCTCTGCGCCGGTCCTGGCGGCGGATAAGGTCACCGTTTTCGCGGCTGCGAGCCTCAAGAACGCGCTCGACGCGATCAACGGTGAATGGCTCGAGCAGACCGGCAAAGATGCGACTGTCTCCTATGCGGCGAGTTCGGCACTGGCGAAGCAGATCGAACAGGGCGCGCCCGCCGACATCTTCATTTCGGCCGATCTCGCCTGGATGGATCATCTCGCAGACAAGAAGCTGATCAAGGCCGACACGCGGGCAAACCTGCTCGGCAATCGCATCGTCCTCGTCTCGGGCGAGACGGACGCCCCGGCAGTTGAGATCACGCCGGGTCTCGACCTCGCCGGCCTTCTTGGCGACGGCCGGCTGGCGATGGGCGCCGTGGATTCGGTACCCGCCGGCAAGTATGGCAAGGCCGCGCTGGAAAAACTCGGGCTGTGGCCGAGCATTGCCGGGAAAGTCGCAGGTGCCGAAAGCGTGCGCGCCGCCCTCCTCCTCGTATCGCGTGGCGAAGCGCCCTACGGAATCGTCTACCGCACCGATGCCGCAGCCGACGCCAATGTGAAAGTGGTCGGCACCTTCCCGGAGGACAGCCACCCGCCAATCGTCTACCCGATCGCGATTACCGCGGACAGCAGGAACCCCGATGCCGCCGCCTATCTCGACTTCGTCCGCTCGCCGAAAGCGGCAGCGCTTTTCCAAGCCGAGGGCTTCACGGTTTTGGATTAGCATTTAGCGAATGAGCGGACGACGCGGCGCGTCAGGAACGGGAGCACGAGCTTGGACTGGATGGCATTGAGCGACGCGGAGTGGACGGCCGTCCGCCTGAGCCTTCGGGTCGCCACGGTCGCGATGCTTACAAGCCTTCCGCTGGCGCTCCTCGTCGCCATGCTGCTCGCGCGCGGCCGCTTCTGGGGCAAGTCGATTCTGAACGGTCTCGTCCACATGCCGCTGATCCTGCCGCCGGTGGTCACCGGCTTCACGCTGCTGCTCCTGTTCGGCCGGCGCGGACCGGTGGGCGGCTTTCTCGCGGAGAATTTCGGACTCGTCTTTTCCTTCCGCTGGACGGGAGCGGCGCTCGCCTGCGCGGTGATGGGCTTCCCATTGATGGTCCGCAGCATCCGGCTGTCGATCGAAGCGGTCGATCGCAAGCTCGAAGATGCGGCGGCCACGCTCGGGGCAAGCCCCGCCTGGATATTCCTGACGGTAACCCTGCCTCTGATCCTTCCAGGCATTCTCGCCGGAATGGTTCTCTCCTTCGCCAAGGCCATGGGCGAGTTCGGCGCCACCATCACCTTCGTCTCCAATATTCCAGGCGAGACGCAGACGCTTTCCGCCGCGATCTACACCTTCACACAGGTGCCGGGCGGCGACGCTGGGGCGATGCGCCTTGCCGCCATCTCTGTCGTCATTTCGATGGCAGCCCTGATGCTTTCGGAAGCCATGGCAGCCGCGGCGCGGCGGACGGTGGCGGCATGAGGCTCGAAGTCGACGTGCGCCTTCGGCTCGGTTCCTTCGCGATCGATGCCGCCTTCGCGTCGGAGGGCGGCGTAACCGCTCTTTTCGGTCGCTCTGGCTCGGGCAAGAGCTCGCTCGTCAACATCATCGCCGGCCTCCTCAGACCCGATCGAGGCCGCGTCGTGCTTGACGGCGACGTGATCGCCGACAGTGAGCGCCGGCTCTTCACACCCGTCCATCGCCGCCGTTTCGGCTATGTGTTCCAGGAAGCCCGCCTCTTTCCGCATCTGAGCGTCCGCAGAAATCTCGCCTATGGCCGCTGGTTCGCAGGCGCGGGCCGGCCAGGGCCTGAATTCGGCAGGATCGTCGAGATGCTCGGCATCGGGCACTTGCTCGACCGTATGCCCTCGACGCTCTCGGGCGGCGAGCGGCAGCGCGTCGCCATCGGCCGGGCGCTGCTCGCATCCCCCCGCCTGCTTTTGATGGACGAGCCGCTCGCCGCCCTCGACGATGCCAGAAAGGCCGAAATCCTTCCCTATCTGGAGCGGCTTCGCGACGATACGCGGATTCCGATCGTCTATGTCAGTCACTCCGTGGCAGAGGTCGCCAGGCTGGCGGAGCGCGTCGTCGTCATGGAAAACGGCCGGGTCAAGGCCTCCGGGAAAACGGCAGTCGTCCTCAGCGAGCCGTCCGAGACGTCCGCCACCGACCGGCGAGACGTCGGCGCGCTGATCGAGGGCACCGTCGACAGTCACGACGAAGGCCACGAGCTGACCGTGGTGCGCGCGGGGGAATGCCTGTTCCGCGTGCCGCATCTCGTCGCCGAGCCCGGGCAGAGCCTGCGCCTCTACATTGCCGCACGCGACGTCATGCTGGCGACCGGGCACCCGGAAGGCATCAGCGCCCTCAACGTGCTTCCGGGAATGATCGTCAGCCTTTCGCCGCCACGGCAGGGAAGCACCGACGTGCGCGTGGACTGCGGCGGCAACGTCATTGGCGCGCGGGTCACGACTCTTTCCCGCGAAGCGCTCGACCTACGGCCGGGGAAGCAGGTTTACGCCGTCATCAAGACCGTCGCGCTGGATTACTAAAGTCCGCAGCGGCGTTCCGTCCGGAACGCGGCAAGGTTAGAACGGCTTTCCCGTTGGTTCTTCAATCGGAGCCCCATTGCGGTCGCGCATGGCGTCCAGCCAATCGAGATCCTCGGCGATCGCGGCCTGAGCCGTCGCCTCCATCGCCCGGAAACGCGCGATCAGCATCTCGCCGAAAGCGGTGACGACGGCCCCACCGCCCTGTTTGCCGCCACGCTGCGAATCGACCGCCGGCTCCTTGAACATACGGTTCAAGGCGTCGACCAGCAGCCAGGCGCGCCGGTAAGACATGTCCATGGCCCGCCCCGCAGCGGAAATGGAACCGGTTTCGCGGATGCGTTCCAGGAGCATGATCTTGCCGCGCCCGAGACGGTCGTTCGGCGGGAAGTCGATGCGGAGGATCGGGCGGAGGTCGGCTTCGGTATCGCGCATGAGACGAACATAAGCCCTGGCGCAGGAGACGGGAAGGCACCACCTCTCAAAGACGCTGCGGGAACGGTGGGCATGCGGCAACTGTGCATCGCCAGCCGAAACCGGCCACGCAGACTTGATCGAAGCCGCCATTGGATGCAGCGATAGAAGAAGTCGACAAACCGAAGAGAATCGCATGCCCGGCCCCGCTCTCGCCCCTGTTGAAACCGATCCTTCACCGGCCGGAAGTGCCGACGTCGTCATTATCGGCGGCGGCATCATCGGGGTGAGCACGGCGCTTTTTCTCGCCGAGCGCGGCGTGCATGTCGTACTCTGCGAAAAGGGCGTACTCGGCGGCGAGCAATCGAGCCGCAACTGGGGCTGGGTGCGTGTCATGGGCCGCGACCGGCGTGAGATTCCGCTCGCGATGGCGGCGCTGAAAATCTGGGACACGCTCGACACGCGCGTCGGCGGCCAAACCGGGTTCCGCCGGAGCGGCATTCTCTATATTTCCGAAACGGAGCAGGACGTCGCCAACCGCGATGCCTGGCTCGCGCTTGCGAAGCCCTATGGCGTCGACAGCCGTCAGCTTACCGCCGACGAAACCCGGGAACGCATGGCCGGGGCTGCGATCCGCTACAAGGGCGCGCTCTATACGCCGAGCGACGGCATGGCCGAGCCGCAAAAAGCAGTACCTGCGATCGCGGCCGGAGCGCGCCGTGCCGGTGCACGAATCGTGACCGGCTGCGCCGCGCGGGGAATCGAGAAAAGCGCGGGTCGGATAAGCGCCGTCATCACCGAAAAAGGCCGCATCGAAACGTCCACTGTCGTGCTTGCGGGCGGCGCCTGGTCGCGGCTCTTCTGCAAGGGTCTCGGCATCCGGCTGCCGCAACTGAAGGTGCGCAACACCGTGCTCAGGACCGCACCGGTCGAGAGCGGACCGGACGGCGCCGGCGCGACGGCGACTTACGCCTATCGCAAGCGTCTCGACGGGGGCTACACGATCGCCACGGCGGGTGCCAACCTGCATCCGCTCGTGCCGGACACACTCGCATTCTTCCGCGATTTTCGGCCGGCGAGAAAGGCCGAGGGCGAAGCCGTGCAGGCGGGATTGAGCGCCCAGAGCTGGCGCGAGCTTTTCGAGATCGCTTCCGTGCCTCTCGATCGGCCGGGCGCCTTCGAGCGGCACCGCATCCTCGATCCGGGGCCCGATCCGAAATCCGTGCTCAGAGCTTTCGAGGAAGCGCGTAAGGCTCTTCCGAAGCTCCGCGCCGTCGAGCCGCTGCAGATCTGGGCCGGTCTGATTGATGTCACGCCCGACGTCGTGCCGGTCATTTCCCTGGCGCAAGATCTGCCGGGGCTCGTCATCGCCACCGGTTTCTCCGGTCACGGCTTCGGCATCGGTCCCTGGCGCCGGACATCTCGTCGCCGATCTCGTCACCGGAGACCCGCCCATCGTCGACCCCTCCGAGTTCCGTCTTTCGCGCTTTTCCGACGGTAGCCCGATCGAGATCGCACCACCGGTCTGAGGACGGTTCGCCGGCCGTCCCACGAAAGAAAATTGCCCGCCACCAGGACCGGCATGTGCGCGCGAACTCGTGCCGCATGCGTGCCGGCACGAATCTGTCTTTCTTCGTTTCGCAGCCGGGCGCGGCGGCGAAAACCCTTCATCTGGTCCCGAACTCGTGGCAGTCTGTGTGCATATCCTGTTGGGAGAACGGGAGGTTGCGGCGGCATCGCAGGCAGGGCGGAGGAATCTTGAGCCAGCCGGGAACCGCCAGGCGGCGGCGCCGTTCTTCCGGGGCATTGAGTTGCGCTCGACGCGCAATCCGGAAGGGAGGCCGGAACCCGCATGGATGAATTCAGCCGACTGAGCCTGCATGTCCCCGAACCGGCCGTCCGGCCGGGCGATCAGCCCGATTTCTCCAATGTGAAGATTCCCAAGGCAGGCTCGGTGCCGCGGCCCGGGGTCGACGTGGACCCCGAGGAGATCCGCGACCTCGCCTATTCGATCATCCGGGTGCTCAACCGCGAGGGCGAGGCGGTCGGCCCCTGGGCCGGCTTTCTTTCGGACGAGGAACTGCTGACAGGCCTCAGGCATATGATGCTGCTGCGCGCCTTCGACGCGCGCATGCTGATGGCGCAGCGCCAGGGCAAGACGTCCTTCTACATGCAGCATCTGGGCGAGGAGGCGGTGAGCTGCGCCTTCCGCAAGGCACTTCGCAAGGGCGACATGAATTTTCCGACCTATCGCCAGGCGGGACTGCTGATCGCCGACGACTACCCCATGGTCGAGATGATGAACCAGATCTTCTCGAACGAGCTCGATCCCTGCCACGGGCGGCAGCTGCCCGTCATGTACACTTCCAAGGAGCACGGCTTCTTCACCATATCCGGCAACCTCGCCACGCAATATGTCCAGGCGGTTGGTTGGGCTATGGCATCCGCCATCAAGAACGACACGCGGATAGCCGCCGGCTGGATCGGCGACGGCTCGACGGCCGAGTCGGACTTCCATTCGGCATTGGTCTTCGCCTCCACCTACAAGGCGCCCGTCATTCTGAACATCGTCAACAATCAGTGGGCGATCTCGACCTTCCAGGGTATCGCCCGAGGCGGCTCCGGCACCTTCGCAGCCCGAGGCCTGGGCTTCGGCATCCCGGCGCTCAGGGTCGACGGCAACGACTATCTCGCCGTCTTTGCGGTGGCGCGCTGGGCGGCCGAGCGCGCGCGCCTCAATCTCGGTCCGACGCTGATCGAATACGTGACCTACCGCGTCGGCGCCCATTCGACCTCGGACGATCCGAGCGCCTATCGCCCGAAAACGGAATCGGAAGCCTGGCCGCTCGGCGACCCGGTCCTGCGGCTCAAGAAGCACCTGATTCTGCGCGGTGTCTGGTCGGAGGAGCGGCATGCGCAGGCGGAGGCGGAAATCATGGACGAAGTGATACAGGCGCAGAAGGAAGCCGAGCGCCACGGAACGCTGCACGCCGGGGGCAGGCCGTCGGTGCGGGACATCTTCGAAGGCGTCTACGCCGAAATGCCGCCGCATATCCGCCGTCAGCGGCAGAAGGCGGGGTACTGACATGGCCAGAATGACGATGATCGAGGCGGTGCGCAGCGCCATGGACGTGTCGATGGCGCGCGACGAGAATGTCGTCGTCTTCGGCGAGGATGTCGGCTATTTCGGCGGCGTTTTCCGCTGCACCCAGGGACTTCAGGCGAAATACGGCAAGACGCGCTGCTTCGATACGCCGATCAGCGAATCCGGCATCGTCGGCACCGCCATCGGCATGGCCGCCTACGGGCTGAAGCCCTGCGTCGAGATTCAGTTCGCCGACTACATGTATCCGGCCTACGATCAGCTCACGCAGGAGGCAGCGCGCATCCGCTACCGCTCGAACGGCGACTTTACCTGCCCGATCGTCGTGCGCATGCCGACGGGCGGCGGCATCTTCGGCGGTCAGACCCACAGCCAGAGCCCGGAGGCGCTCTTCACCCATGTCTGCGGCCTGAAGGTCGTCGTTCCGTCGAACCCCTATGACGCAAAAGGGCTGCTGATCTCGGCGATCGAGGACCCGGACCCGGTAATGTTCCTCGAACCGAAGCGGCTTTATAACGGGCCCTTCGACGGCCACCACGAACGCCCGGTCACGGCCTGGTCCAAGCACGCGCTCGGCGACGTTCCGGACGGGCATTATACGATCCCGATCGGCAAGGCGGAGATACGCCGCAAGGGCTCGGGCGTGACGGTCATCGCCTATGGAACGATGGTGCATGTGGCACTCGCGGCGGCCGAGGAAACGGGGATCGACGCGGAAGTGATCGATCTGCGCAGCCTGTTGCCGCTCGACCTCGAGACGGTCGTGCAATCGGTCACGAAGACCGGGCGCTGCGTGGTCGTGCACGAAGCGACGCTGACCTCTGGCTTTGGCGCCGAGCTCGCCGCTCTCGTTCAGGAACACTGCTTCTATCACCTCGAAGTTCCTGTCGTGCGGGTAACGGGGTGGGACACGCCCTACCCGCACGCCCAGGAATGGGACTATTTCCCCGGTCCGGCGCGCGTCGGCCGTGCGCTTGCCGAAGCGATGGAGGGCTGACGCCATGGGTGAATTCACCATCAAGATGCCCGACGTCGGCGAGGGTGTCGCGGAGGCCGAACTCGTCGAATGGCATGTGAAGCCCGGCGATCCGGTGCGCGAAGATATGGTGCTCGCCGCCGTCATGACCGATAAGGCCACCGTCGAAATCCCATCGCCCGTTTCCGGCAAGGTCGTGTGGCTCGGAGCGGAAATCGGCGACACGGTCGCGGTGAAGGCGCCGCTAGTCAGGATAGAGACGGCCGGCGAGGCCGGCGAGGCGGCCCCGGACAGCGTTCCGGAGGCGCTTGCCGACAAGCTGCTGGATGAGCCGGTCGCCACCTCCTCCCGGCCCGAGGCCAAGGCGCCGCCGAAGCCTGAGAAGCCCGCGCCGAGACCCTCTCCGGCACCGCGCGAGGCGCCGGATCTTTCGGCAAAGCCCCTCGCCTCCCCGGCGGTGCGGCTGCGCGCGAGAGAGCGCGGCATCGATCTGCGGCAGGTGGCCGGCACCGGGCCTGCCGGGCGGATCACCCATGAGGATCTCGATCTCTTCATCAGCCGTGGCGCCGAGCCGTTGCCGGCTCAGACCGGCCTCGTCCGCAGGACCGCGGTCGAGGAGGTCAGGATGACCGGTCTCAGGCGGCGGATCGCCGAGAAGATGTCGCTCGCCGCCTCGCGCATCCCCCACATCACCTATGTGGAGGAGGTGGACATGACGGCGCTCGAGGATCTGCGGGCGACGATGAACCGCGACCGCAAGCCCGAGCAGGTCAAACTCACCGTCCTCCCCTTCCTGATGCGCGCGCTGGTGAAGACCGTCGCAGAGCAGCCCGGCGTCAACGCGACCTTCGACGATCATGCGGGCGTCATCCACCGCCACGCTGCCGCCCATATCGGCATTGCCACCCAGACGCCCGCAGGCCTCACCGTACCGGTAGTGCGCCACGCCGAGGCCCGTGGAATCTGGGAGTGCGCTGCGGAGCTTAACCGGCTGGCCGAGGCCGCCCGCACCGGAACCGCTACGCGCGACGAACTCACCGGCTCGACCATCACCATCTCTTCGCTCGGCGCGATCGGCGGGATCGCCTCTACGCCGGTCATCAATCATCCGGAGGTGGCGATCGTCGGCGTCAACAAGATTGCCGTCCGTCCGGTCTGGGACGGCGCACAGTTCGTGCCGCGCAAGATTATGAACCTCTCGTCCAGCTTCGATCACCGGGTCATCGACGGCTGGGATGCCGCGATCTTCGTCCAGCGCCTGAAGATGCTGCTCGAAACGCCGGCGCTGATTTTCGTTGAAGGATAGGCGTCCATGAAGGAAATCTCCTGCAAGCTCCTGGTTCTCGGCGCCGGACCCGGCGGCTATGTCTCGGCGATCCGCGCCGGCCAGCTCGGCGTCGACACCGTGATCGTCGAGAAAGCGAGGGCCGGCGGCACCTGCCTCAATGTCGGCTGCATTCCGTCCAAGGCACTGATCCATGCGGCGGACGAGTATCACAGGCTCCGCACGGCCGCCTCGGGCAAGAGCCCGCTCGGACTTTCGCTGAATACGCCGGCAATCGACCTCAAGCGAACCGTAGCCTGGAAGGACGGCATCGTCGGACGGCTGAACGGCGGCGTCACCGGACTCCTGAAGAAGGCGGGCGTCAAGGCGGTCATCGGCGAGGGGCGCTTCGTCGACGGCAAGACTGTTGACGTCGAAACGGAGACCGGAGTTCAGCGCATTCGAGCCGAAGCGATCGTCATCGCAACCGGTTCAGCGCCGGTCGAACTTCCGGACCTGCCCTTCGGCGAAAGCGTCATTTCCTCGACCCAGGCTCTGGCGCTGACGGAAGTGCCGCAGACGCTCGCGGTCGTCGGCGGCGGCTATATCGGTCTTGAACTCGGAACCGCCTTTGCCAAGCTGGGCTCCAAAGTCACCGTGCTCGAGGCACTGGACCGTATCCTGCCGCAATACGACGCCGATCTCTCAAAGCCGGTGATGACGCGCCTCGGCGAACTCGGCATAGAGGTCTTCACCCGCACCGCGGCCAAACGGCTCTCCGCCGATCGGCGGGGGCTCTTTGCCGAGGAAAACGGTCGTGCCTTCGAGGTCCCGGCGGAGAAGGTCCTCGTCACCGTCGGCCGCCGGCCCGTGACGGAGGGCTGGGGATTGGAGGAGATCGACCTCGATCGCTCGGGCCGCTTCATCCGCATCGACGACCAGTGCCGCACTTCCATGCGCGGCATCTATGCGATCGGCGACGTGACCGGCGAGCCGATGCTGGCGCACCGGGCGATGGCACAAGGCGAAATGGTCGCGGAAATCGTCGCTGGTCAAAAGCGGAGCTGGGACAAGCGTTGTATTCCGGCGGTCTGCTTCACCGATCCGGAAATCGTCGCTGCCGGCCTGTCTCCGGAAGACGCGCGTGGGGCCGGCATCGACGTCAGAATCGGCCAATTCCCCTTCCAGGCGAACGGCCGCGCCATGACGACGCTTTCCGAAGACGGCTTTGTGCGCGTCGTCGCCCGCGCCGACAATCACCTGGTCCTCGGCATTCAGGCTGTCGGCCACGGCGTCTCGGAACTGTCGGCGACCTTTGCGCTGGCGATCGAAATGGGCGCGCGGCTGGAGGATATCGCCGGCACCATCCATGCCCATCCCACGCTGTCGGAAGCCTTCCAGGAGGCGGCGTTCAAGACGCTGGGGCACGCCCTGCACATTTGAGGTGCGGTGGCTGCCCCCTCACCTGCTGCCGCGCGTCTCCCCGCTCGCGGGGAGAGACGCGCAAAGAAAACGTCCCGGGCGCTTCAGCCCATCCGTTCCGAGGCGTAGGAACCCGGGCTCGGCGGGAAGACGACGACGCGGTTGCCGTTGATGAAGCAGCGGTGGTGGATATGGGCGTGCACGGCCCGGGCCAGCACCTGGCTTTCGACGTCGCGGCCGATCGAGACATAATCCTCGGCCGACTGCGCATGCGTGATGCGGGCGATATCCTGCTCGATGATCGGACCCTCGTCGAGATCGGCGGTGACGTAATGCGCCGTCGCGCCGATCAGCTTCACGCCGCGCTGATAGGCCTGCTTGTAGGGGTTCGCCCCCTTGAACGACGGCAGGAAGGAGTGGTGAATGTTGATGATCTTCCCCGACATCTTCTTGCAGAGCGCATCCGAGAGCACCTGCATGTAGCGGGCAAGCACGATCAGCTCGGCGCCGGTCTGCTCGACGACGTCCAGGAGCTGCGCTTCGGCCCTGGGCTTGTTCTCCTTCGTCACCTTGATGCAGTGGAAGGGGATGTCGTGGTTGACCACGACCTTCTGATAGTCGAAGTGGTTGGAGACGACGCCGACGATGTCGATCGGCAGCGCCCCGATCTTCCAGCGGTAGAGAAGATCGTTCAGGCAATGGCCGAAGCGCGACACCATCAGCAGCACCTTCATGCGCTCCTCGGTATCGCGGATTTCCGCCGTCATCCCGAAGCGCTTGGCGACCGGCTCGAAACCTTCGCGCAAGTCGCTGACCTTCGCGCCCCCCTCGCTGACGAAGGCCAGCCGCATGAAGAACAGACCCGTTTCGAGGTCGTCGAACTGCGAGGAGTCGACGATGTTGCAGTCCTTTTCGGCGAGATAGCCGGAAACCGCCGCGATGATGCCGCGGGTGGATTTACAGGTGACGGTCAGCACATAGCTCTTCATCGATGGTCTCTCGTTTTTGAGTGTTTCCGCGCCCCCTTACACGGGCAGTCACGCGAAAACTAGCTTGGCGATCTGCGGTCCGCCGATCCATTCGCGACATCGGCTGGACGGAACAGGCCACATCCGATGTGCCGGACGACGAAACCACAGCCCGCCGGAATCACGGCTTTGCGTAGTCCGGATGCGCCCTTTGGAAGGCGTCGACCCCGGCGCATCGCAGATCTATGGCAACGATCCGGGGAAAAGCTGAAAGATCCACGTCCCAGCGTCTCGCGTTGTAGACCTGCGGCACGAGGCAAAGATCCGCCATCGTGGGACGATCACCATGGCAGAATGCACCGGTCGCAGGGTGGTCCAACATTCGTTCGAGGGCCGCGAGACCGTCGCCGATGAACTTTTGCATCCATGCAAGGCGCGCGGCCTCGCCGTCGTCGGCGCTCGCCATCACATGGGAAACGACGCCAAGATTGCAGACGGGGTGAATATCCATCGCAACTGCATAGGAAAGCGCGCGGACGCGTTGCCGGTCGAGAGGGTGGGCCGGGAGGAAGGCCGTCAGGTCTCGCGTCTCGGCAAGATATTCGATGATGGCGAGCGACTGGGTAAGCCGTTCGCCGTCGATATCGAGCACCGGCACCAGCCCCTGCGGATTTCGGACGAGGTGCTCGGGCGAGCGGTGAGCCTTTGCAAGCAGATCGACCGCAACGGAGCGATAGTCCTCGCCGACGAGGTTGAGCGCGATCCGCACCCGATAACTCGCAGACGACCGCCAATAGTCGTAAAGAATGGTTTCGTTCGCCACTTCTGCCTCGTCGTCAGCCGCGCTCGTATCTCCCGACCTTCTGCTCGATGGCGCCGAAGATCGAATGGCCGGTGCGATCCTTCATCTCGATGCGGACGACATCGCCGAATTTCAGGAATTGCGTCTTCGGTGCGCCGCCTTCGATCGTCTCGATCATGCGCAATTCGGCGATGCAGGAATAGCCGGCCCCGCCCTTGGAAACCGGCTTGCCCGGCCCGCCGTCGAGCTTGTTCGAAACGGTGCCCGAGCCGATAATCGTGCCGGCTGAAAGCGGCCTCGTTCGCGCGGCGTGCACGATCAGCTGCGGGAAGTCGAATGTCATGTCGACCCCGGCATCGGCCCGGCCGAAGGGCTCGCCGTTGAGGTCCACATGAAGCGGCAGATGCAGCTTCCCGCCATCCCAGGCATCGCCGAGTTCCTCCGGCGTCACCGCGACCGGCGAGAAGGCGGAAGACGGCTTCGATTGATAGAAGCCGAAGCCCTTGGCGAGTTCGCCTGGAATGAGGCCCCGCAGCGAGACGTCGTTGACGAGCATGACCAGGCGGATTGCGGCCCTCGCCTCGTCGAGCGTCGCGCCCATGGGCACGTCGTCGACAATGACTGCGACTTCGCCTTCCATATCGATGCCCCAGCCATCGTCGGCCATCAGAATCGGATCGCGCGGGCCGAGGAAGCTGTCGGAACCACCCTGATAGATCAGCGGATCGGTCCAGAAACTTGCCGGCATCTCGGCATTGCGCGCCTTTCGGACAAGCTCGACATGATTGACATAGGCCGAACCGTCCGCCCACTGGAAGGCACGCGGCAGTGGCGAGGCGGCGTCGTGTTCATGGAATCTCATGGTCGGCTGCGACCCGGTCTCGATCCCCTCGGCGACGCGCGCCAGGCGCGAACCTGTATGCGTCCAATCGTCGAGCGCCGCCTGCAGCGTGCGGGCGATGTGGCCCACCTCGGAGCAGCGGGTCAGATCTTTCGAGACCACGACGAGTTTGCCGTCACGGGTGGAGTCTTTCAGCGTCGCGAGTTTCATGGATTGATGTTTCCCGATGCATTGTTGATCCGCGCCGTCCAGCGCGTACTGGCCCCACGGCAGCATGTCATGATTTGCCGGCGGAAGTCACTTGATTCCGGGCGTGCCGTCGAATTTGCGTTCGAGTCCCGACCAGCAATCCATGTAGTCGTCCTGCAGCGTCTCGAGCTCTGCGGCAAACTTCGTCAGCTGCTGCGGGAAACGGGTCTCGAACATGAAGGCCATGGTGTCGTCGAGCTTCACCGGCTTCAGTTCGCCGTTCGATGCCTTGTCGAAGCCGGTGAAATCCGGTCCGTGTGCCAGCATCATATTGTGCAGGCTCATGCCGCCCGGCACGAAGCCCTCCTCTTTCGCGTCATAGCGCCCGTAGATCAGACCCATGAACTCGCTCATGATGTTGCGGTGATACCAGGGCGGGCGGAACGTGTGCTCGGCGACCAGCCAGCGCGGCGGGAATATGACGAAGTCGACATTGGCCGTGCCTTCTTCTCCGGAAGGCGCGGTCAGCACGGTGAAGATCGACGGATCGGGATGATCGAACAGGATCGCGCCGACAGGCGAGAAGGTCTTCAAATCGTATTTGTAGGGCGCGTAGTTGCCGTGCCAAGCGACGACATCGAGGGGCGAGTGGCCGATCTCGACCGTGTGAAAGGAGCCGCACCACTTCACATGCACCCTGCAGGGCGTCTCCTTGTCCTCATAGGAGGCGACCGGTGTCTTGAAATCGCGCGGATTGGCAAGACAGTTGGCGCCGATCGGCCCGCGATCCGGCAGCGTGAACTTCGCGCCGTAATTCTCGCAGATATAACCGCGCCAGACCTTCTCCTCGCCGAGGCGGACCACCTTGAACATCATGCCGCGCGGTACGAGGCAGATTTCCGACGGCTCCACATCCATCCTGCCGAGCTCGGTGAAAACCTGGATCGCGCCCGTTTCCGGAACGATCAGCAACTCGCCATCGGCGTTGAAGAAATAGTCGTCCACCATGTCGACAGTGAAGGCATAGGCGTGCGCGGCCATACCGGCTTGCGTCAGTGCGTCGCCCGCCGTCGTCATGGTGCGGATGCCCTGAAGGAAGTTCAGGCTTTCGGAGGGCGCCGGCAGAGGGCTCCAGCGCAACTGACCGAGCGCCAGCGAATGCTCGGGCGTATGCGGCGCCGTTTTCCAGTGCGGATAGTCGGTCTTCCGGAACCGTCCGGTGTGCCGGACGCTGGGGCGGATTCGGTAGAGCCACGAGCGCTCATTCGTACCGCGCGGTGCTGTGAAGGGCGAACCGGAAAGCTGTTCGGCATAGAGGCCATAGTTGCACTTCTGCGGACTGTTCTGCCCCTTAGGCAGCGCTCCAGGCAGGCTTTCCGTTTCGAAATCATTGCCGAATCCCGGCATGTATCCGGCTGCCCGCTGCTGGCCCGAGCCGGCATTCGGCTGTTTTTCCGCACTGTCCAACATGGCTTGAGCCTCCTCTTCCTTTCGCATATTAGTTGCAAGCGTAACTATTGATTTTGTAACTATCAATGAAGGAAGTCGGCATGGCCGAGGATCGGTTCGAACTGGAGGCCTTCCTGCCCTATCGGCTGAACCGGGCGGCGGAATTCGTCGCATTGCGTTTTGCCGCACAATACAAGGCACGGTTTGAACTGACCCGGCCGGAATGGCGAACTCTAGCGGCACTCGGCAGCTCACGCCGCAGCATGACGGCAACCGAAATTGGCGCGCACGCCACCATGCACAAGACGAAGGTGAGCCGGGCTGTCTACAGGCTGGAGCAGCGCCGCTGGCTGAAGCGCGAGGAGGACGGGCGGGACCGCCGCTTCGAGCATCTGGCACTGACGCCGGCGGGCCGGCGGGCCTATGGGGAGCTGACGGAGCTTGCGGCGCGGTATCAGGCCGAGCTGCTTTCGCTCTTCGGCGCCGAAAGCGTGCAGGCACTCGAAACAGGGCTGGACGCCGTTGAACGGGCGATGAGGGAATCGAGCGCGGGGATCGATTCTAGCCCTTCATCCGTGCCGGTATCGGCAGTCCCTCGAAGCTCTTGAGCGTCTCCAGCACGATCGACGTCTTGACGTGCTGCACGCTGTCATGCGGCAGGAGCACATCATTGACGAAGCGCGAGAGGCCGGCAAGGTCGGGCGTCACAACGCGCAGGTGGTAATCCATTTCACCGGTCAGCGCATAGGCCTCCAGCACCTCCGGCAAACCCGAGACGAGATTGGCGAAACGTTTGGCGTTGTCGCGGTTGTGGGTCGCCAGCGTCACCGAAATCACCACCATCAAATCGAGCCCCAACTTCTGACGGTCGATCTGCGCCTGATAGCCCGTGATGAAGCCTTCCGCCTCCAGCCGCGTACGCCGGCGCGAACATTGGGAGGGAGAAAGAGCGACGCGCTCGGACAATTCGTTGTTGGTCAGATGACCATCGCGCTGCAATTCGCTCAGGATCTTGAGGTCGAATCCGTCAAGCAGCTCCATTCATGCGTCCCCAAACGTTTCTCTGCACAATCCGTGCACCGATCTTCCCAGACCGCGCAAGAATACAAGCACCATGCATCGGAACTGCGCCATAATCCAGCAGAGTTTGGAGAATGAGAGGAGACTGACGATGGGCCCGTTTCCGCATGACGCACCGCCCCCGGCGATCTCGGTGGACAATCCGGCCGGGACGGACGGTTTCGAGTTCGTCGAATTCGCCCACCCGGAGCCGGAAAAGCTTGCCGAGCTTTTCGGCCGCATGGGTTATGCACCGGTCGCCAGGCACAGGACCAAGAACATCACGGTCTGGCGCCAGGGCGATATCAATTATGTCCTGAATGCGGAGCCCGACTCGCATGCCATGCGCTTCGTCGGCGAGCACGGGCCCTGCGCCCCGTCGATGGCCTGGCGCGTCGTCGACGCCAAACACGCCTTCAGGCACGCCGTATCCAAAGGCGCTGAGGCCTATACGGGCAAGGACAAGAGCCTCGATGTGCCGGCGATCGTCGGCATCGGCGGCTCGCTCCTCTATTTCGTGGATGCCTATGGTGAGAAGGGCTCTGCATACGACGCCGAATTCGAATGGCTGGGCGAGCGTGATCCGAAGCCGGCCGGCGTCGGCTTCTACTATCTCGACCACCTGACGCACAACGTCTATCGCGGCAACATGGACAAGTGGTGGGCTTTCTATCGCGAGCTGTTCAATTTCAAGCAGATTCATTTCTTCGACATAGACGGCCGCATCACCGGTCTGGTCAGCCGGGCGATTACCTCGCCCTGCGGCAAGATCCGCATTCCGCTGAATGAATCGAAGGACGACACCAGCCAGATCGAGGAATATCTCAAGAAGTACAAAGGCGAAGGCATCCAGCACATCGCCGTCGGTACCGAGGCGATCTATGACGCGACCGACAAACTCGCCGAGAACGGTCTGAAATTCATGCCGGGACCGCCTGACACCTATTATGAAATGTCCCACGAGCGGGTCCACGGTCACGACGAGCCGATCGACCGGATGAAGAAACACGGCATCCTCATCGATGGCGAGGGTGTGGTGAATGGCGGCATGACGAAGATCCTGCTGCAGATCTTCTCGAAAACCGTGATCGGCCCGATCTTTTTCGAATTCATCCAGCGCAAGGGCGATGAAGGCTTCGGCGAGGGAAACTTCCGCGCATTGTTCGAATCGATCGAAGCCGACCAGATCCGTCGGGGAGTGCTTGGACCCGAAGCGGCGGAATAGCGACTGCCGTTTCCTCCATCGCGGCCGATTCAAGGACAGCTGCAGGCGAAATGCATGGCAACCTGCCGGGAGCGTTTCGGTGCTTCACCGCAACGCTCCAACCCTTTGAGACCTTCGCGTCCGACAGGACGTGCGGTGCTGTACTGAACCGAGAGATGTTCTCGTCAGTTGCGCCAGCGCGTCGGCGACGGCGGGTGAGGAGAGCCGGCGCCTCCGTCGCTTCTGAAATAGCGGGACGCTGCTTCCGTCCGGTTACGCACGTTCATCTTCTTATAGATGTTGCGGACGTGTACCTTGACGGTGTTTTCGGAGAGCCCAAGGCGGTCGGCAATGATCTTGTTCTGCGTGCCCATACAGATGAGATCGAGGATCTGGATCTCGCGTGTCGTAAGAACGACGTGGCCGAAGCCTTTTCTGCGCTCCGGATCGACGGTGTCGGAAGCCGTCTCGTTGCGCGCAGAGAGGTCACGCTCGCCAGGATCCTTCGGCGCAAGGCGCCCGAGCAGGGCCGCGGGAAAGTGCTCGCCGCCCTTCAACAACAGGTCGATGGCGGTGAGACAGACATCGAGATGGAGATTCAGGGGCAAGACGCCATGGATCATCCCCTCCTCGACCAGACGCGCTACCGGCGCCTCGAGTCCATCCGCATTCTCGACCAGCAAGCCGACCGCCGCCTTCGGATGGAACTCATGGATCAGCTTGATGGTCGATGGAAAGGTCGCCATCGGCACTCGGTAGAGCATGACCAGCGTCACGTCCACGAGGTTGCCGTCCAGAAGGCTGTCGGCATCCGAAAGGCGCACCACATCCTGGTCCTGAAAGCGTGCGCCGATCGCCTGGGTCAGACACTCGGCGAAGAGGTCCGTCCTGGCAAGCATGACGATTTTGCTTTTTTTTGGTAATACGCTTTTGCTGTCTTCGAAACTGCCCAATCCCGAGCCCGCACGATACATTATCCCCTCCTCGGACATCCCCTTTGTTTTTACGGGTTTTTTACCCATGTGGAGAACGGCCCGCTGTTTGAAAATTTCTTCGAATAAAAACTGTTTCTGAGAAAAAAGAATTTATGTTAGCTAATGTATCGTAAACATGGGGGATGTAAAACCGCCCAAAAGGATTAGTTTGCGGCCACAATCCTGTCTAAATCGTTCGAAAACGAACCAATTTTGGGCGAATCGGTCGAGGTCCCGCACAGGCGTGATCATCAGTGGGGCCTTTCGCCAGACCCCCGGTTTTAAGGGGTGCCGCGCCTTTTAGCTCCGATCAGGCCGGAAAACGTCGCGGTGGTTCCGGCAAGCATGCCGTTTGACACGCGTGATACTCACATCGGGCTATCGGCGAGGCCATGCGAACCGATCGACCCGGCGATGAGCCCCGCTGGCCGCCGCACGTCCATCCGGGGCATTCAGACAGCCGAATTGTCCAACTTGCTGCGGCAACGGCCTGCGCCGCTCCGTTTCGGATTCTCGAATGTTACCGAGGTGTTAGGGCAGCATCCCGACGAGTTGGCCCTGACCCGGGATGACGGGCGAGGCGCCGCCGGCGGCTCGGAAGGCCGGCGCCTGTCTCGGCGCATCGGCACGGAGCGATTCCCCCAAAAAAGCCGGAGACCATTCCCATAACCACAATTGGTAGCTTTCACTCCACTGCGTTCCGGATCACACTCCGATGGTCGCACCGACGTTTGTGCGTCTTCGGTCATTGTTCCGCGTAGCAGACCGGAAGTATAGATATTTACGTTCATATCACCAAGCGTATGACTATGAATTACCATGCGTATAAATTTGGGCGCTTAGTATCGCGCCAAAATGATATTGCAAGCATAGACGGAATATTTGACTTCCGCTAAATCACTAAAAGAGCCAGCGCCTCAAGAATCCTAAAAAGATGAAAGGGTTTTGGTGCTGGCTCCCTCTCATGAGGAAGTGCTTATGCCCGATTCCTCACAGAAGAATCTTGGGCTCCACGACAACTTCAGTGCCGATGACGAGCTGAAGACGAGTGCGCTTGCCGACGGCGTAGCGGCGAATGCGTCCAGCAGGTCGGTTGCCGGTGGCAGCACCAGTCCTACCGAATCCACCGGGGGCGACTTTACCTTTTCCCTCGGCGATGGCTTTTCCTTTTCCCTCAACTTCGACCACGTTCTGGGCAATGGCGCCAGCTTCTATGAAGCCGGCTTCAGCCTCGCCCAGGCCAATAGCCTGGCCGATCAGGACCGCGCTTACGACATCAGCAAGAACGGCAATGCCGATTTCGGCGCAGCCGGCGAGCAACCTTCTGAGGCCGACGGCCTCACCTCGGACGGTTGGGATCTCAAGGGCGGTGACGGTGCCTCCCACCCCTCGACTGAGACGTCGCCGAACCCGGCTGGTCCGGACTTCCACCACGAAATCGTCCATGGCGCGAATCTTCTCAGCAACGTCGACGTCTGGACCGCCGGTGGCGATCCGCGCATGTCCCCGGCCGCCCCGGACGACGATGCCGACTGACATGCATGGAGGATGCATCGGCGCTGCCGGGCCGGTGCAATGACAGAAGCTCGCTTGGGCGCTGCACGTTGACGGGACGCGCGGCGCGGCTCCCTTTGCTGCGGAAAAGGGAAGGATCGGATGATGCACTCGGACAAGATCAATGAGATCGTTGCGCATTTCATAGGGCTGCTCCACACGGCTATTGATGACGCGCGCATGAGATTTCAATACCTGCAGGGATCTGAGGCCCCGAAGGCTGCCCAAAAGGAAGACTCCGGTTCCGCCGAAACGCCGGATTTCCGATCTGAGTTCGCGTTGAAAAGCTACGATCCCGGCATCTCCTACGAGCTGCCGGCCTACGACATCGCCCGGCTGGACTCCCCGGATCACCGGCCGCCGCCCCCGCATCTGCTCGACGATCCGGCCGCCGCAGCACAAGCCGGACTGGCCGAAGTCCAGTTCCGGGGTCACGGGATTTCCGGTCATGTCGCGGAGGCCCAGTCAGACCCGGCGACCGATGCGGGTCCCATGTCGGTCATCAGCCACACCCGTCAGGTCAACCTCGTCCTTGACGACGATGTCGTGAACCTGAACGGCACGCTTATGGAGCCGCGCAACCAGGAGCATGTCGACGAGACGCTCGAAGACTTTCTCTCGGAAGCACTCGACGCCTCCCCTTTTGCGCAGATCGACGCAGCCGACGTATCCGCCACTTTGGCCGCGGTGGCGCAGAGCCTTGAGGCAATCGCTGCGGTTACAGGCTCCAGCCGACCCGATCCGCACGATACCGCCGCGCCACCGCCGGGCGGAAAAACCGGGCTTGCGGAGGCCGCCGCTCCCGACGAACTGGACAAGAATGCGTTCGGCGATGCCGTTCTGGTCGCCCAACGCATCGAGGGAACTTATGTCAACGGCGCGCGCGCCGAGATTGCCCCGGACCTGCGCGACCATCTTCCCGAGCGTGGGCACGTCGGGACTGCCGGCGAGGCCGGTACCATCGGCAAGCCGCTTCAGGAGGATCTGCATATCGAAGCGGGGAGCAATCTCGTCGCAAATACTGCCAGCATCGTCGGCTCTGCCGCAGCCGCACCCGTGACCGCGGTGATGGGCGACTACCATCAATTCGATGCCATCTCGCAATCCTACGTCTATGCCGACAGGGATACGCTCGGCGGCGCGATCGCAGGAACCGTGTCCACAACCGTCGCGTTGAACATAGCCAGGTTCGAGGGAAGAGAAACCGAGGCGCGTATTCCCGCGGAAGCGGAGATTGGCGCAAAGGCTCCGGTCTTCCCGGCGAGCTGGCGTGTGGACGTCGTCGAAGGCGATCTATCCTATGTGCGTTGGGTCGAGCAGTACAATTTCCTCAGCGACAACGACAGCCTGACCGTCACCAGGAGCGGTGTCGAAACGACCTTCCTTACCGGCGGCAACACGAGCGTCAGCTTCGCTTCGTTTCTCGGGATCGCCGACCATTACGATCTGGTCGTCGTGGGCGGACGGGTGCTCGACCTCAACATTATCAGCCAGATCTCGATCCTCTACGACAATGATGAGATCGAAGGCATATCCGCCGGCAACGGCATCGCACTGGACACGAGCGGCAATCTCGTATGGAACATGGCTTCGATCGAGAGCGCTAGCTCCGCCGGCCGCTTCGAACCGATGCCGGACTACTTCCATGAGGCCACCGACCAGATGCGCAGCGGCGACGGCACATTGCCGGACGAACTGCTGCGCGACCATCATTTCGAGGGCTATGCCAGCCTGCATATCCTGTTCATCACCGGTAATCTGTACGACATCACTATCGTGCAGCAGATCAGCATTCTCGGCGATGCCGATGCCGTCTCCCATGCCGCAGGCAAGGTTCTGGAAGACGGGTCGGGGGCCGCGGTCACGGTGCACACCGGCAACAACGCCGTCGTCAATGTCGCCGAGATCATCGAGTTCGACCACTCCAGCGGGGTCACCTATGTCGGAGGCAATGTCTATTCCGACGCGGTGCTCATTCAATCCGGAATAGTCGGGGTTCCGGACCTCCAGCGGGAAGGCGGCGGGCTGACGACCGAACTCATCGCCTTTATCGGCGACGATGGTTCGCCGCAGGGCCAAGGCGTCGACAGCGGAGCCGGCACCGATCTGTCGGCGAACCCATGGGGCGACGTCATGCATACGATACTGGCTTGAAGCAGATCGCCATCCGACGGGACGGCGAGCCGCTTCACGCCGTCGGAAAACCGCACGGCTGCGAGCGGAAGTTCCGTTGGGCGGTCAGCCGAGAGACTTCACTCGCAAGCGCAGGGGAGCGAGCATGAACGACATGTCGAAGTGGTATGCCGGGCGGGGCAAGCCGGAGCGCCACGATGTCGCGCGGCTGGAGCTGCGCGAGGTGGCCGAAGCCGAGGCTGTCGCCCCCTCCGGAGAGCCGTCAGGGTCGGACGGAAAGGCAGCCGTGGCCAAGTCCTCGGAGCAGGACCGATCATCGGCACCGGCCGATGCGTGCCGCCACGAAGACGGCGTTCCCAAGATCGAAAGACGACAGCCCCGGGGACTGCCGCAAACCATCGACAATGATCCCGGTCCGATGAAGCAAGGCGACATTCGCCCGGTGGAAAGCAGTGCAAGGCATGAAGAACAAGGGAGCGAAAACGGCGGTGGCAGGAGCACGCTTCACAAGCGCATGGGGCCGGCAAACTTCGCGGCCAGTCTGAACAACGGCATGGCCGCCGTCCGGCGCAACATGTTGATCGTCATCGCTTTCACCCTGGCGATCAACGTCCTCGTCCTCGCCATCCCGATCTATCTGTTCCAGATCTCCGACCGGGTCCTGACCAGCCGCTCGCAGGATACGCTGATCATGCTGACGATCGCTGTGCTCGGCGCGGTGGCGCTCCAGGTCGTTCTCGATGCAATCCGCCGCTTCATCCTGATGCGGACGGCCGTCGAAATCGAGGTCCAGCTCGGCACGCCGATCCTCAGCGCGGCAGCTCGCGCGTCGCTGCACGGAAGTGGCCGGGATTACCAGATACTGGGCGACCTGCAGCAGCTTCGCGCTTTCATCACGTCCGGAACTCTGACCGCATTCCTCGACGCTCCGTTGACACCACTCTTCGTGATCGTCGTCTACCTCATACAGCCACAGCTCGGCATGATCGTCATCCTGTGCTGTACTGTTCTCTTCGTCATCGCCTATCTCAATCAGAAGGCGACGACAAAACCGTTCAGCGAAGCCAATGCCTCGCTTGGCCGGGCGAATCTCCATCTCGATTCGATGTCGCGCAACGCCCAGGTCATCAACGCCATGGCGATGATTCCGGAAGCGGTGCGGATGTGGGGTCAGGAGACGGCGGCCTCGCTCAAGGCGCAGGTCTACGCTCAGGACCGCAATATAATGTTCACCGGCGCCTCCAAGGCCGCGCGTATGTTCACTCAGGTGGCACTTCTCGGCTGGGGAGCCCATCTGGCGATGCAGGGGCAACTGACCGGCGGCATGGTGATTGCCGCTTCGATCATTGCCGGCCGTGCGCTCGCTCCCGTCGAAGGGGCGATCGAAGGCTGGAACCAGCTCAATCATTCGCGCGCCGCCTATCAGCGCATCAGGCAACTCCTGCTCGCCTCGCCCTTGAACTTCCCGCGGCTGCGCCTGCCGAAGCCGGAAGGCAGGCTCGACGTCGAGCGGATCCTCTTCGTCCCGCCGCCGCAGAAACGCGTCATCCTGAACGGCATCTCCTTTTCTCTGGAAAAGGGGGAATCGCTTGCGGTCATCGGCAATTCCGGTTCCGGCAAGACCACACTCGGCAAGATGCTGGTCGGCTCGGTTCTGCCCACATCCGGCAGCGTTCGTCTCGATCTCATGGATCTGCGGAACTGGGATCAGCGCCAGTTCGGCGAAAGCATCGGCTATCTTCCCCAGGACGTTCAGCTCTTTCCGGGAACGATCAAGGCCAATATCTGCCGCATGCGCGACGACATCGACGATAGCATGGTCTATGCGGCGGCGGTGCTCGCCGACGTGCATGATCTGATAGCGACCTTTCCGCAAGGCTACGAAACCGTGGTCGCCGCTGACGGCGCCCCGCTGTCGGGCGGTCAGAAGCAGCGCATAGCTCTGGCGCGCGCCTTCTTCGGCAACCCGAAATTCGTCGTGCTGGACGAGCCGAATTCGAACCTCGACAGCAATGGCGAGGCCGCACTTGCCCGCGCACTGCTGCACGCAAGAAAGGAAGGCATTACCACCGTCACCATCACGCAGCGCCCCGCCCTCCTCCAATGCGTCGACAGGATCATGGTGCTGCACGAAGGAACGGTCGCGATGTTCGGGGCGCGAAACGAAGTGCTCGCCGCGCTCGGCGCAAAGGCGGAAGGCGACCGCGCGCAATCCCGCATTCATGGAGAGTGACGATGCAGGGCGACAAGCAGAGCGCCGGCCCTCGAGATCCGGCGGAGTGGTATGCCGAGGTACCCCGCTCGATACGGCTCCACAGCCTGACGGGTCTGGCGCTGATCGCGATCTGCTTCGGCGGCTTCGGCTACTGGGCCTTCGCGGCACCGCTTGCCGCAGCAATCATCGCCCAGGGAAGTTTCGTCGCCAACGGCAACAATAAGATCGTCCAACATCTGGAAGGCGGCATCATCGAGGAACTGCTGGTCGCGGAGGGCGACAAGGTCAGGGCCGGCGACATTCTCGTGAAGCTCGACCAGACGGCCGCCCGGGCCAATGCACGCATGCTCAACCTCAAACGCCTGCGTCTCGAGGCAGTCGTCGGGCGCCTGAGAGCGGAGGCGGTCGGCAGCGACGCCTTCGACGTACCCCCTATCGTCGCCAGACAGGCCGGCGATCCCGACGTTCACGCCATCATCGAAAGCCAGAACGTCAATTTTCAAAGCAAGAAGATCAAGCTGCGCGACCAGCTGAACCTGATCGAGCAGAACATCCGTTCGCTCGAATTCCGCGCCAGGGGCTACGCCCTGCAGCAGGCATCCTTCAACAGGCAACTGGAGATTCTCAACGAGGAACGGGAAGCCAAGAGCAAGCTCGCCGACAACGGCTTGATCCGGCGGCCGGAACTCATGGCACTGGACCGTGCGATCGCCGACGCGATCGGCGAGATCGGTCGCCTCGAGTCCGAGGTCAAAGAGAGCTACACGCAGATCGACCGCTACCGACAGGAGGCTGTCATCGCGGTCAATGCCAACAAGCAGGCGGCGCTCGACGGTCTCGAAGCGGCCGAGGCCGATCTCGACAGCGTACGCGAGCAGGTTCGGGAGGCATCCGAAGTGCTTGGCCGCGCCACCATCCGCTCGCCCGTAGACGGCACCGTCGTGCGCAGCTACTTCCACACGGCCGGCGGCGTCATCGCAAGCGGCAAGCCGATCATGGAAATCCTGCCGGCCAACGTACCGCTGATCATCGAGGCGCAGCTGCTGCGCACGGCCATCGATCAGCTCAAGGTCGGCGAGGGCGCGACGATCCGGCTTTCGGCGCTCAATCGCCGCACGACGCCAGTGCTGAAGGGCAAGGTCTTCTACGTCTCCGCGGACTCTATCGAGGAGGAGATGGGCGGGGGGCAGCAGCGTGACGTCTACATCGTCCGTGTCGAAGTGCCAGCGAGCGAGATAGGACGCATCCATGGCTTCCACCCCGTGCCCGGCATGCCCGCCGAGGTACTGATCACCACCTCGGAGCGCACTTTCTTCGAATATCTGACGAAGCCCATCACCGACAGCATGTCGCGCGCCTTCAAGGAGACCTGAATGCACGACACTGGAGAGACCGGCTCCTGTCCGCCCGACTATGCAACTGCGCAAATATGGTCCTGGCGCTTCATTCTCAGGACCGCTTGGAGATCGCCATGGCGGCTGCACAGGATGTGCTTTTGCTCGTTGGTCGCCTGAACTACGTGTGGACCAACACCGAGAGCCTGCTGATCTACGTTATCGCCCATCTTCTGGGAGTGGAAAAGGACGCGGCCATCGTCGTTTTCCTGACCCTGAATACCACGCGCGCGCGTATCGACCTGACCGAACGCCTGGCGAAGCTGCCGCGGATCCCGGTGGCGACCCGCGACGAGGTGCTTGCCATTACCGAGCGCCTGAAGCAGCAGTCGAAGATGCGCAACAAGTACAATCACTGCATCTACTCCGTCGACGAGCAGGGGGAGATTTCAAGCACGCAGTTGATGCGGCTCGTCGAGGGCGAGAAGGACGTGCGCTACGGGAAGGTCGAGCAGCTCGACGCACGCGAGATGGAGCGTCTCGACAATGCGATCCGCGAGATCACCGACATCAGTAAGCGCCTGTGGACGTTCATCCGATCGAGACCGAATTTCGACGAGCGCTCGATATAGGGGAGAGGCCGAATACCGGCACTCGGTAGTTGTCCTGCGCAGCCAGACCGTGTATACTGCACCATAGCCAGTATTATATTCAATTGTTCTCTAACGTAACTATTTTGGCGAGTATCGAGTATACTGCCTCAAAGAGGCGACAATGACAGTCCACGTCATCGACTGCATCGACAAATTCGAAAAAAGTCACAGAAACTGGAACAAGATATATCGTTCAGATCCGGAGGCGCACGCCTTTCTCTCCTGGCCCTGGCTGCACGAATACCTTCCGCATGGAAAGAGATGGCTGATTCTCGCCTGGAAGTACCGCGCCATCGGAAAGCAGTACGACGCGTTCTTACCGCTCGAGCTGGCGACCTCTCAGGACGAGGATACCGGACTTTTCGTCGACGAGATCCTGATGATCGGCAATCACGGAACCGGGCGCACCGGTTTCCTCTGCGCGCCTGGCCTTGAGAACGAGGCGGCAGACGCATTCGCCGGCATCCTCAAGACCGAAAACTGGACAAGCATCCGGTTCGACCGCTGCGGTGCGGCCTCGGCGCGCCTGGACCGGTTGCTCGGCGCCCTTTCCAACGGGGAGTTCGCGCTTGTCGATACAGCCGACGAGGCGGAGAGAGTGGACGCCTGCGGGCGCCGCCTCCGCGGTATGCATCTCAGAACGCTCACAGGCAGGAACCTGCGCGACTGCCTCAATCGCCGCAGTCTCGACTTCGTGCTGTCGCGCGCAGTGGCGCTGCACGCTTTCGGCGATTTTGACGGAGCCGAGGCGGGATATCGGCAGCTGATCCGTACCGTTCCGGGACATGTCGAGGCGCGCTGTCGCCTTGCGCATCTCTTGAGCCACGTGGGCGAATATGCGGAGGCGGAACATCTTTTTCGCACTTTGCTGCCGGCCGTGCCGAACGCCGACGACGTTCTCCACTGGCTCGGCGACACGCAAATGGCGCAGGCATGCTACCGCAAGGCCGGCAAGACCTTTCAAGCGCTTCTTACGCGCTATCCGCATCGGGGCATCCTGCGCTACAAACTCGCAGTCGCGCGCCTGGCCGCAGGCCAAAGGGATGCCGCTATCGCCACCTTCCAGAGTTTCCATGACATCGCGTCCGACGACGCGGATCACATCCTCTGCAAGATAAGGGCAGGGGAGATCCTGACGCGTCTGAACGGTGCCGCCGGCATGAAGGAGCCGGAGCAGGAGACGCAAGCACATGAGATTGCTGTTCCAACAACGACGGTCGCGCAGCCGCTCCTGACGCCTCTGCTGCCCGCGGGCTCATCGGCCCATCTGCACGCGAGACCGTCGATCTTTGGCTGGAAGGCCTCGAAAATCAAGCACTGAAGCCGCGTCCGGCCTGTGGGCGGGGAGCCGGGGTGCCACAGCGGCGCGCGTCCCCGGCCGTGTAAAGCCCGCTTAAGAACGCTTCTGCACGATACCGTAGACGACGTTGCGGTTCGCACCGAATTGCACGCGCGCATCGATGGCTTCCCTGTCCGCGCTGGCATGGATGATTTGCCACATGTCGAATTCCGATCGGAGCAGCAGCGCCCAGTTCATGAAGGTCTCCATGTAGCCGTCGACGCGAATGTCGCTCGCAAAGTTGGCAAAGAGGAAGACGCCGTTCGGTTTCAGCATCTCCAGGCATCTCCGGGTGAGCTTCACCGCCACCTTTTCCGTAAGATAGTCGTAAAGCCCGGCGGCATATATGAAGTCGAACTCGCCGAGCTTCTGAGACCTGGTGAGGAGACTTTTGACGGACCCATCGACCGCCTCGACGCAGGTTCCCATGAAGTCGCGCGCGATCGAACCGACGCTCAGAGGGTCCTGATCGAGAGCGACCCAACGCTTCAGCCTTTGCTCCCGCAAAGCTGTCGACCGGTTGGCTTCGCGCAGGTGCCCGGCAGCGATCGTCAGAATCTCCGCCTCCCCTCCGCGTGTCGCCGCGATCTCGTCGACATGGCGTGTCAGCAGGTCGCGGCGCTCCCGCACTGCCACGGAAGACGAGGCGTCCTTGGTGTAGTCATAGAGCGCTCGCCCGAGCGGCGTGGCCCTTGCGACCTCCCCGGCAATGCTGGGATGCCCATAAATGAAGTCCAACAATTGCGCATCGCCGGAATACCCTCGGGGCTTTTCGAACGACCAGCGCGTAAAAGGGTCCTGCAGGAAGAATTCGGAAACCGGGTGATTCTGGACTATCGGTATCAGCTCCTGCCACACACTTGGATGATATTTGCTGCGTACCTCATGAAGAGAACCGGCGAGCCTGTGTATTATATCGGCCGGCTCTCGGTTTTGCGCAAATTGTTGCTGGGCAATGTTCAAAATCAGCGCAATCTCCGCCTTTCCTGTGGCCAGCTGTTCTTCGTAAAACTCGATTCTCTGGGAATTGAATTCGGTTGCGATTGCGGCGGGCGTAATCAGGCTCTCGCCGTCTAGTACGATCTGAAATTGGCTCACGCGTTACTCATCCGTTAACTGTTTGTTAACATTATGCGCAGGGATCAGGGATCCGCGCCAGACGGGTTTCATGTTTTCGAATAATATGGTTAATAAAAACAGCCGCTGGATTGTTTCAATACACTATTGATCGCTCTATTGATCTTTGCCAATTCAGCAAAACTTAATTCGCCTCGACTATTGTGCCGATCGTTTCAGTCTGTCGTCATCGGGTGCGTGTTGGGATGGGTGAGACGTGAAACAACTAAAACACGTCGTTTGCTGCACCGGGCTCAGCCTCGCGGCGGGCGGCGCAAAGCGATTTGGATCGGTGCATGAGGCACACTTTGGCCGAGGTAATTGAGATCGATCTGCAGGCGCAGCCGCCCAGACTGCAATCTGTAGAGCTGCAAATGCTCTATCGGAGAGAAGGCGAAGTCATGCGCCGGATGGCAAGCCGACAGGGCCTCTGGGTGGCCGTGGCCGTCTATATGCTGTTCTCGGCCACAGATATCCTGCTCGTTCCGGATGTCGCGTTTTATGCAATCCTGGCACGCCTTGCGGTTGGTGCTGCGGCGATTGCAGCCATCGAGATGCTGTTTCGGCTCAATGCTCCGACGAAGTGGTTCGATCTCACCTGCGCCGGGGCGCTCGTGGCGGGATATTGGGGCTGGCTGTTCCCGTCGCTGATGACCAGTCAGACCGAGAGTATTTCCTATTACATGATTTTCGGCGCAATATTCATGATGGGCGCGAATCTATTCTTCAGTTTTCACTTTCGACTGTCGGTCGCAACCTCGGGAATCGTCCTCGCCACGTTCTTCCTCGTCCTGATCTTCTACATTCCGAAAAGCGTCTCCTACCAGGTGGCCTTCGGGACCTTCTATGTCTCGTGCTTCGTCTTCACGTCCTATGTGAACTGGAAGCTCAACAGGGAGCGCTACAAGGTCTTTCTCAATGCGTTCGAGGCGAAAATCCAGCAGAAGGAAGCCTCGGAACGCGGAAAGGCGCTGCTGCGGCTGTCGCATACCGATTCGCTCACGGGCCTCGACAACCGCCGCGCCGTCGACCAGAAACTCCGGGACTATTGGAGCGACTGGCAAAGGGAGGGCAAGAGCTTCGCGGCAATCCTCATCGACGTCGACTTCTTCAAGAGATACAACGACTTTTACGGGCATCAGGAAGGCGATCGCTGCCTTGTTCTCGTTGCCAACGCGCTGAAGGAGTCGATCGCGGCCTGCGATGGTTCGATCGGCCGCTATGGCGGCGAGGAGTTCATCGTGCTCGCACGGCTGACGACGCGGGAGCAGGCGGCGGATCTGGCGGAAGCCATACGGAGAAGCGTCGAGAGCCTCGCATTGCCGCACGAACAGCGCCGCGACGGCGTGTCGATCGTGACCGTGAGCGTCGGCGCGGGCTTCACCCGGAATCAGATCGGCTCGAAGCTCGAGAGACTGATCCATGAAGCGGACCGCGCCCTCTACGGGGCAAAGGCAAACGGCCGCAACTGCGCGCGCCTCTTCGATCCGAACGACCCGCAAACCGGCGACGAGAGCGAGAATATCGCCGCGCTGCTGAAAATTGCGATCGACCAGAATCTCGTCTCGCTCGTCTATCAACCGATACGCGACGTCGCCACCGGCCGGGTAGACGCGGTGGAGGCGCTGATGCGGCTGAAGATGCTGGACGGCACGTCCGTTCCCCCGAGCCTCTTCGTGCCGATTGCCGAGAGAACCGGGGCCATCCTCGACCTTGGCCGCTGGGTCATACGCGTGGTGTGCCTTGAGCTCCTGGCAAGCGAGCATGTGCCCGTCGTCAGCGTGAACGTCTCGCCGATCCAGCTCAGATCTCCCGGCTTCGCGGCTTCAGTCGCTGCCATTCTCGGTGAAACCGGGGTGGCCGGCAGCAGGCTTGCCTTCGAAATCACGGAGGGGCTCGAGATGGAGATGCATTCCGATATCCTGCGTTGCATCAGCGATTTGAAGACGCTGGGCATCAGGATCTGGCTCGACGATTTCGGAACCGGCTTCGCCGGCCTGTCATGGCTGCGCCTGATCGAGTTCGACACGGTGAAGATCGACCGCTCGTTCCTTCACGATTGCGACACGCCCAAGGGCAAGGCGATGCTCAGGGACATTATCGGCCTGGTGCGAAATCGCGGGCACAAGATTCTCGTCGAGGGCGTGGAGACGGAGGAACAGCTCGCACTCATGCGCCAATTCCGGATCGACCATGTACAGGGCTTCCATGTCGGCCGACCGGCGCCCGCGCGAAATTTCCAATCCCCTCCGCCGAAGGACAAACGCCGGCCTCACCTGAGGCCGGTTTGATTCGGCCACCGCTGCTGGCTACTTGCGCGCGAGACTGAAGGAGAAATGGCTGCCGCGGTGATAATCGACGGCGTAAACGACCGGCACGCCGTTCGCATTGAAGCAGGTTTCGCGGATCAGCAGCGCCGGCCCGAAGTCCCGCAGGTCGTTGCGCTCCACCACGTCATCCGGCAGCATCACCGCCGTAACCGTAGCGGCGGACATCCGCGGCCGGTGCCTGTAATGCTCGAGGAGATCGAGCAGCGAGCCGCCCCAGTCTATGTCGTAAAGACGGGTCGGGATGATGCCGCGCGGGATGTAGTCGATACAGTAGAGGATCGGCTCATCCTTGTGCAGACGCAGCCGCTCGAGGCGGATGACGCGTTCGCCATTTCCGAGGCGCAACTGACCGGCCGTGACCGCATCGGGCAATTCCTCGGCGATCGAGAGTACCTTGCTGACGGTCGCATATCCGTAATGCCGCGTCATATCGGTAACGCTCTCGAAAACGGTGATCGGCCTTTCGACATGGACCGCCGACATCGCCGAAACGAACCGGCCGCGGCCATGTTCCACGTAGATGACGCCATCCTGCTCCAGCAGCTTCAATGCCTCGCGCAGCGCGGGGCGGGAAATTTTGAAGCGCTCCGTCAGCTGCGCCTCCGTCGGCAGCTTGTCGCCCGGAGTAAGCCCCTGCTCGCGGATCAGGTCGGCGATGCGGTCGCGAAGCTGGATGACCAGGGTACGCGTGTCGCGAAGGGGCTCGACCAATTCCTCTCTCCAAATGCTGCGAAATATGATCCTTCTTGTCTGACAAATCCGGCAAGGTCAAGGGACAGATCTACCTTCATAATCAGAGGACACGGCATGGCAGAAGCGCATCCGGCAGATCATCTCTCTTGACATCTTCGAGCAATGTTGTCAGTTGTCTTACAACATTGCCGGCGCTTCAGCCGGCGATAGCCACCCCTGTCCGAGAGAGAACCATGCTGAATTTTGACGAACAGAGATTCCTTCGCATCCAGTCGGGCGCCGTCGCCCTGCGTCAACGCCTGGACGCGGTTATCGCCTCCTGCCTCGAGAAGGGTGCGGAAAACATCTTCTTCCTTGGAACCGGCGGTGCAGCCATCCTCATGCAGCCGGCCCTCCAGTTGCTCCAACGCAGGTCGCGCTTCCCGGCTTTCATGGACCTCCCGGCTGAGCTCTTCATCACCGGGTCGGTCAATCTTACGGAAAAGTCCATCGTCGTCATTCCGTCGCTCTCCGGCACGACCAAGGAAAGCGTGGCTCTGCTGGCAAAGGCGAAGGAGGCCGGAGCGACAGTCCTCTCTCTGGTAGGGCACGAGGAAACGCCGCTCGGCAAGGGCGGCGATCACGCCTTCGTCAACTTCGCCGAAGACGACACGTCCTGCGAGTCCTTCTACCTGCAATCCCTGTTCATCGCGCTGTCGATCATGCGTTACCGCGGCGAGATCGAGAACTATGGCCAGATCGTTGGCGAGCTGGAAAAGCTTCCCGGGCTTCTCCTCGATGTGAAGCGCGCCTACGAGGACAAGGCTGAAGCATTCGCCCGTGTTCTGGCGGGCTCCGATTACCACATCATCACCGGCGCCGGAAACGTCTGGCCCGAGGCCTTTTACTACGGCATGTGCATCCTGGAAGAGATGCAGTGGATCCGCACCCGCCCCGTCCATGCCTCGGACTTCTTCCACGGAACGCTCGAACTCGTGGAAAAGGGCGTCAGCGTCCTCCTCTTCAAGGGTGAGGACGCGCTGCGGCCGCTTGCCGACCGCGTTGAGAATTTCGCGCCGAGCTACACGGACAGGCTGACCGTGCTCGACACGGCAGACTTCGCCCTTCCCGGCGTATCGCAGGAGGTGCGGGGCCTCGTCTCGCCGATCGTCCTCGCGACCGTGCTCGAGCGCATTAGCGCGCATCTCGAAGTGATGCGCAATCACCCGCTGACGACGCGGCGCTATTACAAGCGCGTCGCCTATTGAGCAGGAGCACCCGATGAATTAGCACGGCCGCGATTGCTTCCGCACTCGCGGCCGTGACGCCGCAGGACAAGAGATCGCCATGACTTCCTTCCGATTTGCCGCCGTCGGCGACAATTGCATCGACCGCTATCGCGCGCCCCTCGGCCAGGCTTATGTCGGCGGCAACGCGATCAATGTCGCCGTCCAGCTTGCGAGACTCGGCCACGGCTCCTTCTATTTCGGCGCGGTCGGCCGCGATTCCGACGGCACCCAGATCCGGCGCCTGCTGATTGCAAACGGCGTCAATGTCGACCACCTGCTCGAGCGCGACACCAACACGGCCTATACGGATATCGACGTGACGCCATCCGGCGACCGCATCTTCGTCCATGAGGACTTCGGTGCCTGCGCCGGCTACCGCCCTGACGCCTGTGAGATCGAGCTGCTGAAAACCATGGATCACGTGCATATCGGCTGGCTGGACGATGGCGGCCTGTTGCGCCGGACGCTTTCTGCCGCAAGCGTCAGCGTTTCCCAGGACATCTCGGTCAACGCAGCGGCAGCCGATCTCCAGGTCGATGGCCTTTCGATCGCCTTCGGTTCCGCCGGCGAGAACGATGCCGGTGCCGAGCGGCTGGTTCGCGATTTCCTCGCCCGCGGGGCGCGAGTTGCCGTCGTCACGCGTGGGGCGCTCGGCTCGCTCGCGAGCGACGGCACCGAATACGCGTCTGCGGGAATTCGTCCGGTCGATGTCGTGGATACGACCGGCGCCGGCGACAGCTTCATCGCCGGCTTCACCGCAGCCCGGCTGGCAGGACGCCCCCTTGCCGCCTGCCTCGAAGCAGGCAGGGACCTGGCCGCGGATACCTGCACGCATGTCGGCGGCTTTCCGCAGGAGCCACAATCGATCTGACGGTCGCACTTGCCGGTGGGCTCTTGACCATACCCATCCTCGATAGCGAAGTGACGGCGGCGAACAGGCCGGATTACTCCTATGCCTCGCCGCGGGAACGAGGGGCGCGACAGGCCTTCCGTGGCTCGTCACGACATAGCCGTGCCCCTCGCGCAGGCTGCACAGGATAAGAGAAAGCTTGCGGTTGGCATCCGCTGCTGATCAAGGCTTACCCAATCGGCGACGGGAGCGCACAAATCCTGCGATATGCATCAGTGCAGGAGCTGGCTGAGGAACAGGCTCGCTCGATCCGTCTTCGGATGGGCGAAGAATTCGTCCGGTTCGCCCTCTTCGACGATGCGACCCTGATCCATGAAGATCACCCGATCGGCAACCTGGCGCGCGAAGCCCATTTCGTGGGTGACGCAGACCATCGTCATGCCCTCGTTCGCGAGCGTCACCATGGTGTCCAGAACTTCCTTGACCATTTCGGGGTCGAGCGCAGAGGTCGGCTCGTCGAAAAGCATGACCTTCGGGTTCATGCACAGCGCCCGCGCGATCGCAACGCGCTGCTGCTGTCCGCCGGAAAGCTGGCCCGGATATTTGTTGGCCTGCTCCGGAATGCGGACGCGGTTGAGATAGTCCATCGCGATCTCCGTCGCCTGGGCGCGCGGCATGCGCTTGACCCACATCGGCGCCAGAACGCAGTTCTCGAGGATCGTCAGGTGCGGGAAGAGATTGAACTGCTGAAACACCATTCCCACTTCGCGCCTGATGGCATCCACCTTGCGCTCGTCCTCGCCGACTTCGATCCCGCCGACGACGATGCGGCCCTGCTGATGGGCCTCGAGCCGGTTGACACAGCGGATGAGCGTCGATTTGCCGGAACCTGAGGGTCCGCAGATCACAACCTTCTCGCGCGGCGCGATCGAAAGGTTGATATTGTCCAGGGCATGATACTGGCCGTACCACTTATGTACGCCGCTCAGAGTGATCTCCGGCGAAGCGATGTCGATCGATGTGGGCATTGTAGTCTCCAGGATTATTTCAGGACGAGCCAGCCGGAAAGCACGATGACGAGCGCGCCTGCGACCGTGTGCAGTTCGACGGGGGCGGCAAAGAACAGCGCTCCGTAGAGGCAGCCCCAGACGATCTGGCTGTATTGAAAAGGCGCAACCACCGAGGCATCGCCCGTGCGGAAGGCGCGGACCAGAAGCAGATGGCCGGCCAGCATGAAGAGCCCCGCGAGGAAGGCGATCAGCAGATCGCCCGGCCCGACCGGCGCCAGTCCGCCGCCGACCGGCGAAACGGCCAGCGCGACCGCCGCAAGCACGACGAGCAGCGTCGAGACGAGGGCAAGGTCGCTCTCCGTCGTCCTTGCGCAACGCAGAAGGACGAGCGAGAGCGCAAAGACGAGAGCCGACCCAGCCGCCGCTGCGTGCCCCAGATTGAGCGGCGCGATTCCCGGCCTGAGCGCAATCGCGACGCCGACAAAGCCGGCGATCACGCCGCACCAGGCGAGCGCAGACAGCCGTTCCGCAAGAAGGGCGAAGGCCAGGACCGCCACAAGGACCGGTGTGAGGAAGGCGAGCAGATAGGCTTCCGACAGCGGCAGCACCGAAAATGCGTAGTGGATCAGGAGCGTATCGACCGCGAGCAGAAATGCCCTCAGGAGCGCCAAGCCCGGATGACGCGGCCTGAGCGATGCCGTGGTGCCGGTGATGCCGGCATAAACCGCAAGCAACGCGAGCGCCGCAAGGGTTACCATGAAGGTCACCTGTGGCACGTCAAAGCGCTCTGCGAGCAGCTTCACAAGCACATCCGTGCCCGAAAACACTGCGAAGGCCAGGAAACCCAGCAGAGCAGCGCGCAGATTGCGCGGCATGCCGGCCGCGGCCGGCGCGGCAGCGTCAACGGACATTGAAGCGTCCGAACCGTGCTTCGATGCGGGACTGCATGTATTCCAGCCCGACCGAAAGGATCCAGTAGATCATGGATGCCGTGATCAGCATCTCGATATGACGGAACTCGGTCTGGCCCTGGGTGCGGGCGAGATACATCAGTTCCCAGACGCCGACGACGGAGACGAGCGAGGAGTCCTTCAGCATCGCAATGAACTGGTTTCCGGTCGGCGGAATAATCACCCGCATCGCCTGCGGGAGGATCACCAGGCCCATCGTCTGGCTCGGGTTCAGGCCAAGCGCAGTCGCACCTTCCGTCTGCCCCCGCGGAATGCTTTCTATGCCCGCCCGGAAGATTTCCGTCATATAGGCACCGTAGCAGAGCGAGAGCGCAAGGATGCCGGCCGGCACCGCGCCGATGACGTAGCCCACCTGAGGCAGACCCAGATAGATGATATAGATCTGCATCAGGAGCGGCAGACCCCGGAACAGCGATGTGTAGAAAGTGGCGAGACCGTAGATCACTCCGTTCTTCGACAGTTTCGCAATCGCACCGACAAGCGCGATGACGGTTGCGACAGCGATCGAGATCACCGAAATGTAGAGCGTGGTGACGACGCCCTGCGAAATCAGGAAGCCGATCTTCTTGGCGATGAACGCAAAGGAAAGATCGAAGGAATAGAAGAAGAGCATCAGCAGGGCGAAGAGCTCCAGCCAGACGCCGGCAACCTGCCAATGGCGAGGCAACTGCCGCAAGGCCTTCCAATTCAGCGCCGCTATCACGGCGATCATTCCTGCGCTGACGAGGCGTCCGGTTGCAGGATTGGCGGCCAGCCACTCCGAGCTTGTCGGCAGCACAAGGCCGATCCAGTCCGGGCTTACGCCCAGTCCGTAGACCGTCAGGGTTATCAGCGCGAGAAGGAGAAACGTCCCGGTGCGCCGCGCAGCATCCGGATATGTCAGAATCATACGACCGATCATTTGTTCTCTCCGCCATGAAAGCGCGTCGCGTTCAATCGCATTCGCACAACGCGCCGTAGGTCATAGGTTTGTGCATTTCGTCGCCCAAACCGCTGCACGGTTTTGGGCGACATGCATCAGGCCGCGCGCTCGCGCCACCAGTCTTGAGCCTGCAGTTTCCAGTAGGTGAGCTGGGCCACCGCCAGTCCGGCATAACCGCCGGCCCAGACGAGCCCGAAGGGCTTGAACAGCTTGTAGCGGTCGGACTGGCCCAGAATGCCTTCGGCCACCAGCTTTCCGCCGATGGCGGTCGTATTCAGACCGTGGCCGCCGAATGCCGTGCAATGCCATACGCCTGCCTGCATTTCGCCGATCTGTGGCATGAGGTGGCGTGCGTAGGACATCAGCCCCGACCAGGCGAGCTCGGTCTTCAAATCCTTGAGCTGCGGATAGGTCCCGACCATTTCGCGCCGCAGTTCCGCGGCCAAGGCGGCGGGCGACGCCGCGCGGGTGGTGATGCGCCCGCCCCACAGCAGACGTTTCCCGCCTTCGACCAGGCGGTAGTAATCTCCAGCACGACGGTTGTCGCCGATCGCGTCCGTTGTGGCGATGGCGGTGCGGATGAGTTCCGGCGCTTCCTCGCTCAGCATGACATAGGTGGCGATCGGCAGGAACGAACGCTTCAGCCGCCTGTTCAGGGGACCCGTATAGCCGCCGGTGGTGAAGACCACATGGCGCGCTCGAACACGTCCACCCGGCGTGGTCACCGTCTTCTCGGCGCCGTCGAGAGCGCCGCCCGTCACGGCCGAGCCTTCATAGATCCGCCCGCCGAGACGTTCGATCTCATATGCCAGCCCGCGAAGGTAGTTCAGCGGGTGCATATGGAAGGCTTTGCGATCGCGCAAGGCATGGAAATAGCGCTTCGACTTCAACACCGAACGCACCTCGTCGGTGGAAAGGTAGTCGAGCTCGTAGCCGTAAACACGCCGCATCTCGTCGGCATGCGCTTTCAAGCTGCCGCCGTCGTCGTAGCGCAAGACGCTCGTAATGCCTGCCTGCGGCGTTACGCCCTCGATCTTCAGCGCCTCGATCGTCTCGCGAACGAATTCGACGCCTTCGATCGAAAGCCGGTGTATCTGCCGCGCCGCTTCGGCGCCGGCCATCCGGGCGATATTGTCGCTGCCGGTCGCAAAACCGGGGCTGACGAAACCGCCATTGCGGCCGGAGGCACCGAACCCCACGCTTTCGGCTTCGAGGACGGCAACCGACTGCCCGGCGCGCGCCAGTTGCAACGCAGTGGTCAGACCGGCAAGCCCGCCGCCGATGACCACGGCATCGCATTCGACCGTCCCGGAGAGGACCGGCCTGACGTTCATGTCGGCTAGTGTCTGCTTGTAGTAGGTATTGGGATAGGACATTTTCTCTCGCCCGTCGACCGCGGTGGCAAGGCGGAGGGGCGGCGTACCGCCTCCCCGCATGTATCGGTTCAGTCGGCGCTATAGTCCTTGCCGTACCATTTCGTGGTGAGCGCCGCGAGCGTGCCGTCCTTCTTCATCTCGTCGATGATGGCCCCGACCTTCTTGGTCCAGTCCGGATCGACTTTTTCGGCGATGACGACAAGCGGCTCCTTGAAAGCGTACTCGCCCTCGAGGACGCGCAGCGGATAGCCGTTCTTCATCGCGTTGAGAGCGGTCTGCTCCGGCGCGATGACAGCGTCGAGACGCACGCCGTCGCCAAGACGCAGATCGTCGAAGGGCAGCATGGAATCGGCGAAGGTGCGGACCTCGCCCGGCTCGATCTTGTACTCGATCGGCGGCAGGCCCGGCGCGTCGATCTCCAGCTGGCGGCGAATGAAATCTTCCGACGTGGTCGCCGTTTCGACGCCGATGATCTTGCCGTTCAGGTCGGTAACGGATTTCGCCTGACTGTCCTTGTGCAATACGTATACATAGGGGCTGTAGTAATAGATGCCTGCGAAATCGATGACCTGGGCGCGCGCCTTGGTCGGAGTGACGGAGCCGACCCCCAAATCATAGCGCCCCTGCCAGCGTCCGCCGGTCAACGTCGCCCAATCGGGCGTTTCGAAGCTCACTTCGACGCCGAGGCGCTTGGCGATCTCCTTGGAGACGTCGATATCGAAACCGGTCAGCTCGTTGCTGTCGTCGAGATAGCTCTGGGGCGGCCAGCCGCTGTTGGTGGCGACCACCATGGCTTTCTTGCCCATGACCCGGTCGAGCGTCTCGCCCGCCTGTGCCGTGGTCACGAATGCCAGTGCGGCAACGCCGATGGCGAGCTTTGAAAACAGTCCTTTCACGCAAATCCTCCTCTTCGATCGGTCAGCCCTGCAGCATCGCGCGCCTTACAGAACGCGCGAAGGTCGCCGCAGAACTCCGCGTTGCCGCATGATCCGGGGAACATGCAGCGGGTTCCCAGTTATAAGATGTCTGACAACTGAATTAGTAAGTCCTGCTGGCGCAGTGTCAAGGCCGCATGGCGCTCTGCTCCATGAAACGAAATGATGAGCCGATGCGAATCCGTGATGGACCCGGCCGCCTTGCGAAGGAATGAAACATGTCGCCGGCAACGGCCTGACGCCGGACAGGCCGGCGATGCATGAGACGGACGCGTCGTGGCGTTGGGAATATCTGAATGCTCAAAGGCCCGCTTTTTAGCGGGCCTTTGAGCGCGGGTCAGTCCTTTCGGAGCCGCAAAATCGATGTTTGAACTACTCGTGGACGATCTTCGTGCCGAGCACGTTCAGGCACTCGCGCATAAAGGCAGCCAAACCGGTCCAACCCTTAGCCGAGACCATGTTGCCGTCGACAAAGGCCTCGTTGGGTTTGACGTCCACGTAGATGCCCCCGACCGCGGTCACTTCCGGTTCGCAAGCGCCAAGGCCGGCAACTTTGCGGCCCTTCAGAACACCCGGCACAGCCATGAGAATTTGCACGCCATGGCAAATCGTGAAAATAGGCTTGCCGCTTTCGTGGAAGTGGCGGACCATATCCTGGATACGCTTATCGGTGCGGATATATTCCGGGCCGCGGCCACCCGCCGCATAGACGGCGTCGTATTCCTCCACGCGCACTTCGGAGAAGGTCTTGTTGATGTCGGCATAGTGCCCGAGTTTCTCGGTATATGTCTGGTCGCCTTCGAAATCGTGCAGCGAGGTCTTGATCCGATCTCCGGCTTTCTTGTCCGGGCAGACGACGTGGACCGTATGGCCGACAGCCTCCATCCCCTGCTGGAAGACGTAGATCTCGTACTCTTCGGTAAACTCACCAGTGAGCATGAGGATTTTCTTGCCGCTCATGTCGCATCTCCTGTTGTCATGAAATTGGGGCAATGGCCCCGGGGTTGCCGGGCATCGATCGGGATCAGAATGGGGAATCGGGGAAATAGAACTGATCGGCATTTTCGGGCGTGATCAGCGGTGCACCGAGCAGGAAGGAGCCGCGCATCGGCGCATGCCCGCCGAACTGGGCCGCCGTCATGTAAACGGCCGATTTGATCATCGACGGCGGGTAGGGCGTAGAGATCGGCGTGCGCTCGTCGCCCTTCTTCACCATCTCGATGACCTGCTTCATGCCGTTCCCGCCCAGCGCATATTTGACATCCTTCCGCCCTGCGTTGTCGACCGCCTCGAGCACACCGAGCAGCATGTCGTCGTCATTGGCCCAGACCGCATCGATCTTCGGATACTTGGCGAGGTAGTCCTGCATCAGCTTGAACGCCTCGTCCTGGTTCCAGTTGGCATACTGGATGTCGAGGATCTTGATGTCGGACTTGTTGATGACATCCGAAAAACCCTTGATGCGCTCATCGTCGATGACGGTCGGGATACCGCGGAGCACGACGATCTCGCCCTTCCCCCCGAGCTTGTCGACAAGCCAGTGCGCGGTGTTGGCGCCGACGGCGATGTTGTCGCCGGCGACATACAGATCCTGGACATTCGGATCCGTGAGACCACGGTCGACTACGGAAATAAAGGTGCCATTCTGCTTGATCTGCTCCACGGGGCCGGTCAGCTCTTCCGAGGTGAAGGGAAGGATGACCAGGGCATCGAGCTTGCGACTCGCCGAGAGGTCCTCCAGTGCGGAAACCTGGGCCGTCGCCGAGGATGCCGTGGACAGCACGACGTCGATGTTCGGGAAGGCAGCTTCGATCTCCTTTTCCGCCTGCTCCGCGTGATAGACGACGCCCCCCGTCCAACCGTGCGTTGCGGCCGGGATCGAAACGGCGATCGTGACGTCACGATCCTCGGCCGTCGCGCTTGCCAGCGAGACGGCGAGGACCATGGCGGTCGTCGACAGCAACAACCCGGTCTTTTGAATGATCGACTTCATTTTCTCCTCCTTCTGAAGTCAGTGCTGTTTTCAGCGGTTGGCAGTAAAGCGATGCGCCAACATGGCGATGATGATGATCGCGCCCTGCACGGCGGCGACCAGGTATTCCGAAACCATGTCCGAGAGGACCATGACGTTTGCGATCACCTCGAGGATAAGGGCGCCGGCAATGGTGCCGCCGATGCGTCCCCGCCCGCCGCGCAGCAGCGTGCCGCCGATCACCACTGCAGTTATGACCTGCAGTTCCCAGAGCTGCCCTGTCGTCGGGGTGGCGGCGCCGAGGCGCGGCACGTAACAGATGGCCGCGACGGCGACGCAGAAACCCTGGATCACATAGGCGATGGTACGCACGGCTGCGACGTTCACGCCGGAAAAGCGGGCAACCTCGACATTGGATCCGGCCGATGTCAGGCGGCGGCCATACTTCGTCTTGTAGAGCAGGAAGGCGCCCATGACGACAATGACGAAGGTAATGAGCACGGGATAGGGAATGCCGTAGACGCTGCCGAAATAGACGGGCCGATAGGCCTCTCGAAGGCTACGGTCGATGGGCAGGGAACCGCCATTGGTCATGAAGGTGATGAAGGCACGGAAGATGCCCATGGTGCCGAGAGTGACGATGAAAGGTTCGATCCGCCCGAGGGTAACGATCAGACCGTTGAAAAGACCGCACAGGCAACCGACCACTACGGCAACGCCCGCTCCCATCGGGATCGCCCAGTTGCCGAATGTGGGGGCAAGATAATTCATCACCATGATCATGATGCCGGTAACAAAAGCCACCATCGAGCCCACGGACAGATCGAGACCGCCGGAGGAAATGACGAAAGTTGCTCCGACTGCGATGATCGCAATGAAAGCGCTGCGCGTGATCACGTTGAGCAGATTGGCCGACGCAACGAAGTTCGAGTTCACCAGCGCGCCGAACAGAACGATCACCGCAAGCGCAATAAACGGCGCAAGATCGCCCCACCGAATGCCGGCCCCTTCGTCAACCGGTGATATTGTCGCTGTTGCTGACGTCATGCTGGTCCTCCCCGAGTCCCTCGCGCGCACCGGTCGTGGCCGCGAAGACGATATTTTCCTCATTGATGTCATTGCCCCGCAGCTCGGCTACGATCCTGCCGGCCCGCATAACCAGCACCCGATCGGCAAGGCCGACCAGTTCCGGCATTTCCGACGAAATGACGATGCAGGCCTTGCCGGCACGCACCATCGCGTCGATGAAATCGTAGATCTGGCCCTTGTTGCCGATATCTATGCCGCGTGTCGGCTCGTCGATGATGATCACCGACGGTTCAGCCATCATCACCTTGGCAAGAAGCAACTTCTGTTGATTGCCGCCAGAGAGCTTCCCGGCATCGAGGCGTAACGAGCGCACGCGAATGTCGTAGCGGGCCACGGCCTTCTGCAGAAGAGAAAGCTCGCCGCGCTTGTCGAGAACGGCGCCGGGATTGACGACGTCAAGGGCTTGCAGGGTCAGATTGGGTCCGAGCTGCTCATCCAGCAGCAGGCCCTTTCCCTTGCGATCTTCGGTCAGATAGACGAGGCCGGCATCCATCAGGGTGCGAACGGAGCGGTTCACTATCTCCTTGCCGTTCAGGACGACGCTTGCGGCATCGGACGGGCGAAGGCCCATCAGCCCCTCGATCAGTTCGGTACGCCCGGCCCCGATCATGCCGCCGAAACCGAGAACTTCTCCGGGCCTGACGCTGAAGGAGGCCTTTGCCTGGCCGTCGTCAACGGAGAGATCCGTGACCGACAGGATCGGTACGCCGGCAGCTTCCGGACGCTTTGGCGGATACAGCATTTCGAGTTCGCGGCCGACCATCAGCTCAGCCATTTCACGCTGGCCGAGCCCCGCGGCAGGCCAGGTCCCGATCATGCGGCCATCGCGAAGCACCGTGATGCGGTCGGCCAATGCCTGAACTTCGTCAAGGCGATGCGAGATATAGAGCACGGCAACTCCGTGATCGCGCAGGTTCCGCACGATGTCGAGCAACGCTGCCACTTCGTCGTTGGCGAGCACGGCGGTCGGCTCGTCGAAAATGACGACCTTGCGTTCGTCCAGAAGGGCGCGCGCAATCTGCACCAGCTGGCGTTGGGCGAGCGGCAAATCGCCGACGCGGTCGCGAGGGCGCGCGGTCGAGCCGACCCTGGACAGGAGCTCCGCCGTCCGGCGATTCATCGCTCGATCGGCGACCAGCAGGCCACGGCCAATCTCGCGCCCCAGGAACAGGTTCTCCGCGACGGTCAGGTCCGAAGCAAGTACGATTTCCTGGTGCACAAGCACGATGCCGGCATTCTCCGCCTCGACCGCATCACGGAATTCAACGGGCCGCCCCTCCATGAACAGGCGACCGACGCTTGGCACTACGTGACCGGACAGGAGCTTCATCAGCGTCGACTTGCCCGCACCGTTCTCTCCAATGACGGCGTGAACCTCACCGGCGAGGATATCGAGCGCAACCTCCGACAGGACAGTGACCTGCCCGTAAGTCTTGCCTAGTCCTTCGGCCGACAGCGCGGCAACGCTGGCGCCCGGCGAAGGTGCAACCGGATGGGAAGAGAGGACAGCGTTCATTCGAAAGCCGAAAGCAAGCGATCGCGTGACCGTTCAACGTGAACTCGCATCGCGTCGTACGCCGCCTGCGGATCACCCGCCCGGAATGCTGCGACCAAGTTTTCATGCTCTTCCAGAGCTTCCTGCGTCACCCGCGTGTGGAACATCAACCTGAAGATGTGCAGATGGACATGCTGGTTCGAGAGCGTGCTGCGGATCACCTCGTTCCCCGCGATTTTCAGGATGGCGTCGTGGAACTGCGCGTCGGCGCGGGCAAATCGGGAGTAGCGCGTGTTGCGATCCACGGGCGCCTCTCCGTGCCCCATGTCCGCAGCGGAATTCTCGAGCTGCTGGAGCGCCTCCAGCGTCATGTTGACGGCGGCAAGACGAGCGGCTTCGGGTTCGACCAGAAGACGGAAAGCATAGAGGTCTTCGAATTGCTTGCGCGTCCATTGCGGCGCTGCACTGTAGCCTATCAAGTGCTCCTTGCGCACAAGCCCTTCCCGCTCCAGCCGGCTAAGAGCCTCGCGGATGGGTGTCTGCGAAACGTTGAGCTCGCGAGCGAGGACATCGATCGGGATACGGGCGCCAGGAGCGATCTCGAGCGACATCAATCGATGATAGATGCTGTCGTAGACACCCTCCACCACACTGATGGGACGAATGTTGGCCCTGCCCTCTCGCTCCGTCGCAATTACCATCTGCATTCTCCGACTGCTTATTGACATGCGGTTACTTGTTGCAGGATACAATATCGCATGTCAAATACAATATCGTATATGATCTGATATGGGATTTGAAATGAGGGTTCCATTTGACCGATTGCAGGCGCTCGCCAGCGGATTACTCGAAAGCCGCGGCGCGCCGGAGCAGGCCGCGCGGCTGCAGGCGGATCTCCTGCTGGAGGCCGAGCTGCGGGGTTTGCCGTCCCATGGCCTGCAGCGGCTGCCTTTGCTGTTGTCTCGTTTGGACAAAGGGCTTGCAGATGCACGCACTTGCGGTACCGCAACCTGGCAACGCCGGGCCTTTCTGAGCGTGGACGGCGAGCGGGGGCTCGGTCCCGTCGTGATAATGGGTGCGATCCGCGCCCTTCAGGTCAGGCTGAACGAGACGGGCGTGGCTCTCGCCGCGATCCGCAACACCAATCACATCGGCATGCTCGCCTATTATGCGGAGGTCGCCGCACGGAGCGGGCTGATTGCGATCATCATGTCGACCAGCGAGGCACTCGTGCATCCCTTCGGCGGCACCGAGGCCATGCTGGGCACCAATCCGATCGCCATCGGCATTCCGACGGCCCACGACCCTTTCGTGCTGGATCTGGCGACCAGCGTCGTTTCAATGGGGAAAATCAACAATCACGCGATGCGCGGCATTCCCATACCCGAGGGCTGGGCGGTAGATGCCCACGGCCGCCGCACAGCCGATCCACACGCCGTGAGGAGCGGCGCGATCGCTCCGTTCGGGGGCGCCAAGGGCTACGGGATCGGCCTCGCGATAGAACTTCTGGTCTCAACCCTTGCCGGCTCGGATCTCGCTCCCGAGGTTCGAGGCACCCTCGATGACGGGCACTTCGCGAACAAGGGTGATCTCATTGTATTGATCGATCCGGCGGCTGGAGCCGGAAGCGCCCACGCGCTTTCCGCATATCTCGACCGCCTGCGTCACTCCCGTCCCGCTGATCCTGCCTGCCCGGTCGCCGTCCCCGGCGACGGCGCTCGCGCCCGTCGTGCGGCTTCTTTGAGCACCGGCATCGAGCTGCCGCAACAGCTATTCGAAAACCTTGTGGCTCTTGAAGCCGCGTGACCTTGTGGAGGAAGCACGGAATGAACCTATTCGGCACATTGAGGGCGCCGCGCGAACTCTTGTTCGGATCCCGCCAGCGCCATGCGCTCGCCGGCGCTGCCGCTCGGCTTGGACGGCGCGCACTGGTCGTCACGGATGGGCGTCTTGCGGCGGAGGCGGATTTCCTCACGCTTGTCGGACAGCTCGAAGAGGCGAGTCTCGCGGTCCTGGTCGATAGTTCCACTTTGCCGGACGTTCCGGTCGAGTCAGCGATCGCAAGCGCTGAGGGGGCCAGAGGCTTCGCTCCCGACCTCATCGTCGGTGTCGGCGGCGGCTCCTGCCTCGACATGGCGAAATGTGTCGCGCTTCTCCTGACGCATGGCGGGCGGCCACAGGATTACTATGGAGAGAACGCCGTTCCCGGACCGGTCATGCCGATCATCGCTGTCCCCACCACCGCCGGCACCGGCTCGGAGGTCACCCCGGTCGCGGTGCTGTCGGATTCGGAGCGCACCCTGAAGGTGGGTATCTCAAGTCCATATTTGATCCCTACGGTATCGATCTGTGACCCCGAGCTGACCCTTTCCTGCCCGCCCGGACTCACGGCAATCGCTGGTGCCGACGCGCTGACGCATGCGATCGAGGCATTGACCGCGATCCGGCGCGAGCCCGTCCCCGGCATTGCGCAGCAGCGTGTGTTTGTCGGTAAGAACGAGCTTTCTGACCAGTTCGCCCTGGGTGCCATCGCCCATCTGTGGCAGGGCCTGGAAGCGGCATGCAGCAACGGTTCGGACATAGCGGCCCGCGAAAAAGTGATGCTCGGAGCGACGCTGGCCGGTCTCGCCTTCGGTGCTGCGGGAACCGCGGCCGCCCATGCCATCCAGTACCCCGTGGGCGCTCTGACCCACACCGCGCACGGCGTCGGCGTTGCCTGCCTGATGCCCTATGTCATGACCTGGAATGCTCCGGTGATAGAAGAGGAGCTCGCAAGGATCGCGCAGGCGGTCGGCCTGGATGGAGCCGAAGCGGTGATCCCTGCCGTCTCCTCGCTCTTCGAACGGATCGGCATCCCGAAAACACTAGGCGATCTCGGCCTGAGGCACGAACAGATCGATTGGGTGGCGGAGCAGAGCTCCGGCATTACTCGCCTTGTCCAGAACAACCCCCGTCCGCTCAACGCCAACGAAATGCGTAAGCTCGTCGCCGCTGCCTTCAGCGGTGACCGGGCCAGCCTGAACTGACTTAAAAGGACCCTGCCATGACGTTCCACGCAAAATTTTCCGGTTACGCCGACCCGGCATTCCACGCCCAGGGTCTCTACTTTGGCGGCGAATGGCACAGGGGCGGTGGCATCGCCGTTCTTGATCCTTCGACCGGCAAAAAGATTGCCGAGGTGGCCGATGCCACGGCCGAAGATGCATTGCGAGCGGTGGATGCGGCAGACGCTGCCGCTGCGGGATGGCGCGCTACCCCAGCGCGCCAGCGCTCGGAAATACTGCGCCGCTGGTTCCAGTTGATGATCCAGCACGCCGAGGAACTCGCAACGCTGATAGCGCTCGAAAACGGCAAGGCATTGCCCGATGCGCGCGGGGAAGTCGCCTATGCCGCCGAGTTTTTCCGCTGGTATGCGGAAGAGGCGACTCGCATTCCGGGCGAATTTCGACACACGCCATCCGGTTCGCACCATATTCTTGTCGATCATGAGCCGATCGGCATCGCCGTCCTGATCACGCCGTGGAACTTCCCGGCCGCCATGGCCACGCGCAAAATCGGGCCTGCCCTGGCCGCAGGCTGCACCGTGATTCTGAAGCCGGCCTCCGAAACACCGCTGACGGCCTATGCCATGGCGCGTCTGGGCGAGGAGGCAGGTGTTCCGCCCGGCGTGGTCAACGTGCTCACCACGAGCAACCCGAGCGGCGTGACCAACGCGATGCTCGCCGATCCGCGCGTGCGCAAGCTCTCCTTCACGGGCTCGACGGGCGTCGGCCGCATTCTTCTGGCCGAAGCCGCCAAATCGGTCGTGAGCTGCTCCATGGAGCTCGGCGGCAACGCGCCGTTCCTCGTCTTTGACGACGCCGATCTCGAGGCCGCTCTCGATGGCGCCATGATCGCGAAGATGCGTAATGCAGGTGAAGCCTGCACAGCCGCCAACCGCTTCTATGTCCAGGCAGGCATCCACGATGCCTTCGTAGCGGGCCTTACCGCCCGGATGGCCGCCCTGAAAATCGGCCCCGGTTATGACCCGCAGACGCAGTGCGGCCCGATGATCACGCGAAACGCCGTCAAGAAGATCGATCGGCTGGTCTCCGACGCGATCGCGGCCGGCGCGCGTGCAACGACCGGCGGCAAGCCGCTTGAGGAAAGCGGTTATTTCTATCCCCCGACCGTACTTGAGAACGTTCCGACGGGCGCCTCGATCGCCCGCGAGGAGATCTTTGGGCCTGTTGCGCCGGTCTACCGGTTCGATACCGATGAGGAGGCCGTCAATCTTGCGAACGACACCGAGTATGGTCTTGCCGCCTACGTCTACACGCGCGATCTGAAACGCGCGATGCGCGTGGGGAAATGCCTCGAAACGGGCATGCTCGGTATCAATAGAGGTCTGATGTCGGATCCCGCCGCGCCCTTTGGCGGCGTCAAGCAGAGCGGACTCGGCCGGGAAGGAGGCGTGACCGGGATTCTGGAGTTCATGGAGGCAAAGTATTACGCAGTAGACTACTGATATCGAAGGAAGAGAAGATGGCCCCACAGGACCTTTACCGAATTCGGGACTTCGTGCCCGATTTCGACGCGATCGCCGCCGAGTTCGCCGAACGCAGCCGCATATTTTCAGCCAGGGCGAAGGTCCTTGCAGACCTACGCTACGGCACACGCGCCCGTGAGGTCCTGGACGTCATCCTGCCGGAACGTCCGAAGGCCGGCGCCCCGCTGCATGTTTTTGTCCATGGCGGCTACTGGCGCTCCGGGGAAAAGGAGAACTACCGTTTCGTGGCCGCGCCTGTCCTTGCCGCCGGCGGCGTTGCGGCACTCGTTGAATACGACCTCATGCCCGGGACGCGGCTGAACGTGCTGGTCGATCAGGTTCGGCGGTCCGTCCTCTGGCTTCAGCATCACGCTGCCGATTTTGGTGCAGACCCTCAGCGACTGACCGTTAGCGGTCATTCCGCTGGAGCTCATCTGGCGTCCTATCTCGCTGCGACGGGCCCGGAAGAAACCGGTGCGCGCGCGCTCCCTGAGCTTGCGGGTCTTCTCCTCGTCAGCGGCATCTACGATCTCTCCGGGATTCCGGACAGCTTCCTGCGCAGCGAAGCGCAGATGACGCCCTCGGAGGCAGCCGCCTGGACGCCGCTCACTTCCACCCATCATCAATGCGCTCGACGCATTATTGCCTATGGCGAGAACGAAACCGCTCCTTTTCTCGATCAGGCGTCGCAGTTTCAGGCACTGCTCGCCTCGTTGAACGAGGAGGCGGAGCTTCTCGGTGCACCCAGGCTCAATCACATGAGCGTGGTTCACGACCTGGCCGATCCGGATGGGTTCATCGGAAAACGGCTTTACAATCTCGTTGCGGGACAGGCTGCCGATATCTGAACGAATATCGGTACCTCGGTTTGCATCACGCCCCATTTTTGGAGCTGTTATGAGGCGATATTGGCGCACAGACCTGCACGACTGGAGTAAAGCGGCTTGGATCGGTTGCATGCTGCTTCCCATCGCCCTCACCAGGGTGGGACGTCCGCCTGATCGCGGCTGATGCGGTCCAACGCCTCGGCCAGCAATATCTTGAACTCGCCGCGTTGCGCGTCCCGCACAAGCCGTTGGATCCCGGGACGAAGAATCGTGCTGGAACCGGATATCGCCGCATCCTCATAGGAACCGGCGATCTGCCAGCGGTCGCGGCTCTCAACCGCTCGAAATCCTCCTCGCCATCTGCCTGCCGATCAGGCGGGCGATATCGAGCACCACTCTGTCTAGCTTCTGCAACGGCGCGATTTCCTCCCCGCCCTCTGCCTTTCCTTCCGGCCCGTTGTCATTGGCCGAAGGCCTCTGATCGCGCCTGCCTTTCCCAACGTCTTCCATGCCGCTTCCTGCCCTGTTTTCGAGTCAAACAGGCAGGAAGCGGCACGGGATTCAGGCTGTGAAGGCATAAAGCCAAGCGTGCGGCGCTGGCGAAGCATCGGCGGCACCTAGGACGGGTAAAACGTCTGAGCATCCGTCGCCGCTTTGGTGATACCAGTCAGGCCGCATCCTTCAACGGACGCGCGCGTTCAACTCGCTCGCGTTCCTTCGGCGTGTTCATCACCTCCCAAAGATCGTTGCGCCGCTGCACGTTGAGCCAGAAGTCCGGGCTGTTGCCGAAGACACGGGCCAAGATCAAGGCTGTCGCCGCCGTTACGTTCCGGCGGTTGCCGCACAACTCGTTGACATGTTTGCGCTGGACACCCATCGCCTCGGCGAGCGCGCCCTGCGTCAGGCCCATCGGCTTCATGAATTCTTCGGTCAGTATCTCGCCGACAGTCGCCGGCTTGCGCTTGGTGGTCAGCATTTTGCCTCGCTCTCATCGGTAGCTGTGATCGTCCAGATAAATCCCGTCAGCCTCGCCGCGTTCGCCATCCCAGCGGAAAATCAGCCGCCATTGCTGGTTCACGCGGATCGAATGGAACCCTGCCAAATTCCCGCGCAGCTTCTCGAAGTGATTGCTGGGCGGCACGCGCAAGTCCTGATCGGTTGTTGCATCATCGATCATCTGGAGTTTACGGAACAGCCGGGCTTCGAGATCAGACGGGATGTTGCGGGAATGGGCATCGTCCACGAAGAAAGCCCGCAACCAGTCATCCCGAAAGCCAACGATCATTCCTCACCTCGATTATGAGATAATGTACCGTACTATAACTCATATCGCAAGGGTGAGCCTGCCGACCCTTCCTTTGGCAATGCTGATAGGCAAAAGGTCAAACCGTCTGAAGTAAGCATTAGTTAACAAAACCTTTGCGAAAGAAGCCGCTTTCCAACACGGGAGCTCATATGGAGTGGGTTAATAGAATTCTTTCTATGATGAATGCTGCTCGCGGCGTTGCAAGTCTGCGCTCCCTCGAACTGGCAGACCTATGGGCATTCTCCATGCCTGTCTCGGTATCGGTTTCGCAGCTATTGCTCAGCGAGAAAGCAGAAACTTTCCTGCGCGCATACGACTCCATGCCACGGATGAAAACCTGCATCTGACGGAGACTATCAGCATTCTGGTAGCCAGCGGTCTTGCCTGGTTTCTGATCAGCGGACAGGCATTCAGCGCCTTAATCTGCGGCATCAAGCACAAAAGGTGATATAGAGAACATGGCTTCCTACTCGCGATAGCAGTGGCAACACTGGCGCGGAGCCGCCGCTCTACAAGTGCCAATTAACCGAGAGCACATCATGTGGGGAGGTGAACAGAACAGTTGAAAGCGCCGAGGGCCGGGGGAGGATGAGAAAAGTCGGTTGGAGAAGCGGACAGCTCATTATTTTGCTGGCTGCGGTCTGTTTGTTGGCGGTAGAGCGAGCCCACACCGCTGAAGAAAGATGCCGCATCCAAGTTCTGACTTCATATCCTGAAGAATTCTATCGCCCCTTCGTTGAGCGATTTTCTGCCGATCAAGGCATCAGCGTATGCGTCACCAACAAGAACACGATTGCACTGATCCGGCATGTGCGCGAGAAGCGCCGCCCGGAGCCTGATATCGTATGGGCGAGCTCGCCGACGGCTTTCAGGGCTTTGGATGCGGCCGGACTGTTAGCTCGCCGCCCCGAGATGGTCCGGAGTGCCTCTGATTTCGCCGGCATCGAGGTCGATGATCCGAATGGCTCACGCTTCGGCTTCGCGCTGTCCCGCATCGGCGTGATGTGGAGGCCGGGACATGACATGAGCATACCGGGTGCGATGTCGGACCTTGGATTGCCGTCTTACGCCGGCACACTCGGCCTCACCTCGCCCGCGCGAAGCGGCACCATGCACTTGTTCGTCGAGACAGTGCTGCAACACTACGGTTGGGAGGCTGGATGGGCATTGCTGTCGCGCATTGGTGGAAATGCGGCGACGATAACGGCTCGGAGTTTCGGAGTCCCGGAGGGCGTGGCGAAGGGACGGTTCAGTTTCGGGATCGGGATCGATTTTCTCGCGCAAGCCAATGAGGGGGGGCAGCGTCTCGGCTTCGCTGCCCTCTCGCCATCGATCGTCTTTCCGGCGAGCGTTGCGATTACGGAACATTCGGATCAGGACAGGGGGGCGATGGCGTTTGTCGACTTCCTCCGGTCCGAAGCCGCTCAGAATCTGCTGCTACGCCCCAATCTTGCGCGCATTCCGATCACACCAGGACTGTGGGCGCAGGTGGGCTTCGAACCGGCGCAGGATGCTTCAGCATTTGACACGGCCCTGGCGGCGCGGCGCATCGCGGTCGTCAGCGCGCTCTTCGACGAGATGATCACGTATCGATATGTCGATCTGGTCGAGTTGTGGGCGGCAGTCCGGCGGTTCGAAAGGGACCAGCTGGTCATGGAATCAGGCACAGAGAAGGCACTGGTCGCCAATCTCAGGAACCTGCTGGAGGCTGTTCCCGTGGCGTCGTTCATGTCGGACGCTGCCGAGCTGGAGGAGGCGCTATCGGCTCTGCCGCTCGATTCTGACGCACAGCCGTCTGGATCAGGGATTGCCTTGCGCGACAGTTGGTCCCGTGACTTCGACGAACGCTTCAGACGCGCCCGCGAACTTGTCGCGCGGATCGAGGCCTCCGGTCAAAGCCGAACGAAAGAAGCAGTCCAGTGAGACCGGCTTTCACAACGCTCAGATGGAAGCTGGCGGCCTCCCTGGCAGTGATCGCTGGAGTGGCGGTGGCGGCGACACTGGTCACCGGCATAACGCTGGACCGCGTCAGTCGCTCGGTGGCCAATCTCGCCGTCGAGAACCTGGGCGCTTCCGCTGTCAATGCACGGTTCGCCGAGATCGGCCAGGCAATTCGCGTCGAGGTGCCGGCCTTAGGCGACGCGCAGACACAGTTCGAACGGGAGACAGCGCTTGAACGGTTGACGGATCATTTCGGAGGCATTCGAGAGTTGCTGGGGCAGGCGAAACGTAGCGAGGGCGGCTATTCGGTCGGTCTCGGCGACGTCATCTCCTCGCTTGAGGCCAATATCCGTGACCTGGACACGAATGTGGGCAAACGTTTTTTCCTGAAGTCAGCGCTTGCGCAACAGGTGACCCGGATCAACCGGTTGCATGGGGATTTTCTGCTCGAGGTCGAGCCCTTGCTGACAGATGCACGATTCAACGTCGGATCCGCGCTGCGGCATGCCGGAGGAACCGGCGGCGCACATGCGTTTCATCACGCACTCGTCGCAGAGGAGGTTCGCGCTACGGAGGCGCTCGGGCGGCTGCACGCCAATGCAAATCTGGCAGTCGGCCTGATATTGCGGGCGGCAAGTGAGAACGAGTATCGGGCGATCGAGTATCTCCAGGGACGTCTGGCAGAGACGGTTGAGGAAGCGAATGAAACCGCCGCTATGCTTGTCGGGAACAGTAGCTCCATTACGCTGCGACAGTTGTGGCATCAACTCGCCAGATTTAGTGACGGCGAGGACAGCCTGTTGAATCTGAAGCTTCGCGAAAGCGGACTTCTCTCAGAAAACATGCAATTGCAGGAGACGAGCGGCGCGCTCCTCACTAAGCTTGGAGACTTGGTCGCGGGGGCCGTTCGCGAGAGCGGCAGACGCTCGGAGCTGGCGTCCGAAGAAATCGCCGTCATCGTTTCGAATGCCCACCTGTTGAACGCTGCCAGCACCGCGATCCTGCTGGCGCTGCTCCTAGCCTTCTCGGTCGTGTTCGTACGAGGGAAGCTCCTTCTGCGATTAATGGATGTTCTCTCGTCCATGCGTCTTATTGCCGACGGCAAGACAGATATATCTGTACCCGTTTCAGGTCCCGATGAGATCGGCCAACTTGCCGATGCGGTTCGTCTGTTTCAGGACAAATCCCGAGCCCTTGACGTCCACGCAACCGAATTGAGGAGATCGAACGAGGCGCTTCTTGAGGAGATCGATCTTCGGCGGCGGGCGGAGACGGAGCTGAGGGAAACGCAGGCGGAACTTATACAGGCAGCAAAACTGGCCGCGCTTGGGCAGCTTTCGGCGGGCATCGCCCATGAATTCAACCAGCCGCTTATGGCCATGCGTTCCTATACGCACAATGCGCTGCGCTATGTTGAGCGCGGCGATCTGGACAAGATCCGCGAGAAACTGGCCGACATGGACCGGGTGATCGGTCGGCTGTCGAAGTCGTCAAACCACTTGAAGCGGTTCGCGCGCCGCCCGCAGGAGGTGGTGACCCGGCACGACCTGTCGGATGTCGCGTCAAACGCGCTTTCCCTCTTCGAAGAACGCCTGGCACGGGAAGGGGTGCATGTCCGTTGGGATCGTCCCGAGCACCCGGTGCACGTCATGACCGAGCCAGCCCTTCTGGAGCAGGTGCTCGTCAACCTGATCAGCAACGCGCTTGACGCTATGCGGGAGATTGCCTCACCTCAGCTTGTCGTTGGTGTGAGCGAGACGGGCAAACTCGCCCGCGTCAGCATCCGCGACAGTGGGGCCGGGTTCAGCGATGAGGTGCGTGATCGCCTGTTCGATCCCTTCTTCACGACCAAGCCACCCGGCGAGGGTCTCGGGCTCGGTCTGTCGATATCATACAATGTGATCCGGGATCTCGGCGGCAGGCTGGAGGTCAGGCGGGCACGAGGAGGCGGCGTCTTGGCAACCGTGGAGCTATTCAAGTCATGAGCAACCATACGACAGGCTTGCCCGTCGTTTTGGTCGACGACGAAGTTGAGATTCGCAGCGCTTGGGCGGAAACGCTGGCGTTGGAGGCGTATAAGCCCTTGGCGTTCGGCAACGGGCAGGAAGCGCTGCGCGCGCTTTGCGTCGACTGGCCGGGCGCGGTCGTCACCGATCTTCGCATGCCGGTCATGGATGGGATGAATTTCCTCGAGGCCGTGCGGAGAATCGATCCCGACATCCCGGTCATCATCGTGACGGGACATGGCGACATCCCGATGGCGGTGCGCGCGGTGCGATCAGGTGCTTACGACTTTATCGAAAAGCCGGCGGATCCGGAGACGATGCTCGCCGCTGTGGCGCGTGCCGTGCGAATGCGATCGCTTGTTATCGAGAACCGGCGCCTGTCGAGAAAGGGTAGCGGCGGCTATGAGATCGAAAAGCACCTTGTCGGCAACAGCGAGGCGATGAGGCGATTGCGCCAACGCGTCGCCGCCGTCGCGGCCGCCGATGTGAACACGGTGATCTATGGCGAGACCGGTTCCGGAAAAGAGCTTGTGGCACGCGCGCTGCACAGCCTCGGGCCGCGACGCAACGGCTCCTTCGTGGCTCTGAACTGCGGCGCACTGCCCGACACGCTGATTGCGAGTGAACTGTTCGGCCATGAGGCCGGGGCCTTCACCGGAGCGGATCGGCGCCGCATTGGCAGGCTCGAACAGGCGAGCGGCGGCACATTGTTTCTGGACGAGATCGAAAGCATGCCGATCGCGCACCAAACCCAGCTTTTGCGCGCACTCCAGTCGCAGGTCATCGAACGTTTAGGCGGTAAGGCGGAGATCCCGATCAATGTTCGGGTTGTCGCAGCTTCGAAGGCGGACCTCGAGGAGGCATCTTCGGAGGGGCGTTTTCGGGCCGATCTTTACTATCGGATCGCCGTGGCGATGGTCTCGATTCCGCCGCTTCGACACCGGGTCGAGGATATCCCGCTCCTGTTCATGAATTACACTGAGAAGTGCGCCAAGAGCAGAGGAATCAAGTTGGCCACGCCGGATACAGCTTTCTTCGAAGAGCTGTGCACCCGGCCGTGGAAAGGCAATGTCAGGGAACTGGTGAATTTTGCGGAGCGGCATGCGCTCGGGATAGACGCCGACCTTGGCGAGATGGCTATTGCGGGCGAGGAAAGGCGGAGCCTGCCGGATCAGGTGGACGCATTCGAGAAACGCATCCTCATCAATGCCCTGCGCGCGACTGGCGGGCGTGCGCAGCAGACAGCCGATCTGCTCCGCATTCCCAGGAAGAGGCTTTATCTGCGCCTGCAGCGTCATGGACTCGATCGCGAGGGGTTCTGCGGAGAGGCCGAGTCACTAGTGACACGCGACGAAGACGACCTGGGTCAATAGTGACCCCCATCGTGTTGATGCGCTGTTCTTTTTTCTTTTGATTTCAATGCATTCGTTGTTCGCCGGATGCTTCGGTGATTGGCACGGAGGTTGCTCCCAGGTGTTTGGCGGCTTGCTGGCCGCTTTGCGCAGAAATCCGGGAGGAACCCATGTCCGCAAGAATTCACCACCTGTTGAAACAAGCCTGCTTCAGTGTCGCCGCGGCGGCGTTGCTCGTCGCAATGCCGGCCTCTGCCGCTGACGACAGGCTCGTCATCGTCACGTCGTTCCCCTCCGACCTGACCGATGTGTTCAAGACTGCCTTTATGAAAGAAAACCCGTCGATCGCGGTGGAGATTGTCAACAAGAGCACCTCGTCCGGAGTGAAATACCTGGTCGAGACGGCAAAGAACAATCAGTCCGACATCTTCTGGGCCTCCGCTCCGGACGCGTTCGAGGTGCTCAAGGAGCAGGATCTTCTTGCGCCGTATTCGAAGTCGGTCGAGGGGATTCCTGCCGATTTCAACGGCTATCCTATCAACGATCCGGACGGCATGTATCTGGGCTTCGCGCTTTCCGGCTACGGCATCATGTGGAACACCCGCTACATGGAGGCCTTCGATCTGCCGGTGCCGAAGGAGTGGAGCGATCTGGAGAAGGCAGTCTATCACGGACATGTCGGCACTTCCTCGCCGTCGCGCTCCGGCACCACACATCTGACGATTGAGACCATTCTGCAGGGCGAGGGCTGGCAGAACGGCTGGGAGACCGTCAAGGCGATCTCCGGCAATGCCAAGACTATCACGGAGCGAAGCTTCGGTGTGCCGGACGGCGTCAACAGCGGCTCGTTCGGCATTGGCATCGTCATCGACTTCTTCGGTTTCTCATCGAAGGCTTCGGGCTTCCCGGTCGAGTTCCAATATCCGAGCGTGACCGCACTAGTGCCCGCCAATATCGGTGTGGTTGCCAACGCCCCCAACGAGGGGCCGGCGCAGAAGTTCATCGACTTCCTTCTTTCTGAGCAGGGGCAAGCGCTCCTTTTCGATCCGAAGATCATGCGCCTCCCGGTCAACGAGAACGCATACAAGAAAGCACCGGAAGGGCTTCCCAATCCCTTTGACGGGTCGATCAAGACGGAGGTCAATTTCGACAGCGCCCTTTCGGAAAAGCGCTACAACGTCGTCAATTCGCTCTTCGACGTCATGATCACCTATCGTCTGGAGGATCTGCGGAACGCGACCGCGGCCATTCAAAGGGCCGAGGCCGCACTCGCTGAAGCAGGCGGCGACAATGCCGAAGCGCGCGCCCTGATCGATGAGGCCAAGGCGCTGGTTGCGGAACTTCCAGTCGACGAGACGCAGGCTATGGACGCGGACTTCAACGCCATCTTCAAGGTCGAGCGCAAATCCGCCGACGACAAGGTCGAAGGGCGGCAGGCCGAGATCGAGCAGCAGTGGGACGCGAAGGTAGTCGCGAACTACCAGAAGGCGATCGAATTCGCCGACAAAGCTCGTTCGATGTTCTGAGACGTAGCAATCATCTGTTTGATACCGGGTCGCACCCGTCCCCTTCCTGCTGTGGTGGGCAGGGGGTGCGGCCTGCCGTACCGCTCCCCGATTTTCATGATTGGAGTATGGATTGATGTCGTCCGCAGTTTTACGGCGACCGGCGTTCGCGTCCTCGCTTGGCCCTTATGTCGTGGCCGGCCTGGTGCTCTTGTTTCTCGGCGCATTCCTGATCGTGCCGGTGCTCAAGGTCATCCAGGTTGCGTTTCAGGATCCGTCGACGGGTGCCCCCACGCTGGTCAATTTCTACGATTTCTTCAACAGCACGCTCTTCCGGCAGTCGTTCTTCAACTCTCTCTACGTGTCCGGCATGTCGGTGATCATCGCGTCGGCGATCGCCCTGCCGCTCGCCTACTTCACGACGCGGTTCAACTTTTCGGGCTCTGTGATCATTCAGACGCTGGCCTTTGTCCCGCTGATCATGCCGCCCTTCATCGGCGCAGTCGCCATGCAGCTCCTCTTCGGCGCCAACGGCAGCGTCAATCTCCTTCTGCGCGACTATTTCGGCGTGAGTTTCCCGTTCATGGAGGGCCTGAACGGGGTGATTTTCGTCCAGAGCATTCACTACTTCCCCTTCATCCTGATCAATCTCTCGGCCAGTCTGCAGAACATCGACCGGTCGATGGAGGAAGCCGCACAGATGCTCGGCTCGAGCGGTGTTCGTCTGTTTCGCCGGATCGTCTTTCCGCTGGCGATGCCTGGCTATATCGCCGGGGCCTCGCTGGTGTTCGTGAAGGTCTTCGATGATCTCGGCACGCCCCTGCTCCTGAACGTCAACACCATGCTGGCGCCGCAAGCCTATCTGCGCATATCCTCCGTCGGCATTTCCGACCCGATGGGTTACGTCATCTCCTGCATCCTGATCGCCTTCTCGATCTTTGCGATGTGGGTGTCGTTCCTTGGCATGCGCGGCAGGGACTATTCGACCACACAAAAGGGCGGCGGCGGACTCGCCAAACGTGACCTCCGCCCCCATGAGGCGATTCTCTGCTACCTGGTCGTCCTGCTGATCCTTGCGATCGTTCTTGCGCCCCATTTTGGATTGCTGCTTCTGTCGCTGGGCACCGTTTGGTCCTTCAGCGTCCTGCCTGATGGGTTCACCCTTGCGCACTACAGCACGGCGCTAACATCGGCCTGGGGGTTCATCCAGAACACGCTCCTCTATGCGGGGCTCGCGGGACTGATCGACGTCGTTCTGGGTACGGCTATCGCCTATGTCGTGATGCGCACCGACATCATCGGCCGGAAGTGGCTGGACTATATGGCGGTGGCCGCACTGGCGGTGCCGGGCGTGGTCTTGGGCATTGGATATCTGCGGGTGTTCTACGGGATCGAACTGCCGGGCACGGGGAAACCCTTGGCGACTTGGTGGGGCATCATTGTCATCGCCCTCGCCGTGCGTCGTCTGCCCTACGCGTTGCGGTCCTGCACGGCGGCCCTGCAGCAGATTTCTCCATCGCTTGAAGAAGCCTCGGAAAACCTTGGGGCATCGAAGTTCAGGACAGTTTGCCGCATCGTCGTGCCCCTCATGGCGAGTGGATTGGTCGCGGGGTTCGTCACGAGCTTCTCGACGGCGGCAGTCGAGCTTTCAGCAACCATCATGCTGGTATCGAGCGAGCGCGACGCGCCGCTGGCCTACGGTCTCTATCTGTTCATGCAATCGGCGGCCGGCCGCGGCCCGGGTGCAGCGCTCGGCGTGTTGGCGGTCATCATCGTCGGCTTCGCCACCTATCTCTCGCACCGCCTCATCGACAAGGCACGTCGCAATCGAACCAACTCGGGAGACACCGGGGGAGGACACTAACATGAATTTGACAACGAATACGATGAATGTCGCTCGAACCAATCCCGGGATCGAGGGAACCCAGAGGGGTGTAAAGCCTGTCGCGATCGACATCGAGGACATCCACTTGTCCTTCGGGTCGACGGATGTCCTCAAGGGCATAAATCTCAGGATCGAGCCGGGCGAGTTCTTTGCCTTTCTCGGCCCGTCCGGGTCGGGAAAATCGACGCTGCTGCGCGCGATTGCCGGATTTGGCCCGGTTCCGAAGGGGAGAATCCTGCTCGACGGACAGGACGTGGTCGGTCTGGTGCCCTGGAAGCGCAACGTCGGCATGGTGTTCCAGAGCTATGCGCTCTGGCCGCATATGTCGGTGGCAAGGAACGTCGCCTATGGCCTTGATGAGCGGCGCGTGCCGAGGGCCGAGGCCACGGAACGGGTCAGGGCCGCCCTCGATCTCGTGGGGATGAGCAAGTTTGCCGATCGCTATCCATCCCAGCTTTCGGGTGGCCAGCAGCAGCGCGTCGCCCTCGCAAGGACAATCGTCGTCGAGCCGCGCGTGCTCCTGCTCGACGAGCCGCTGTCCAATCTCGATGCCAATCTCCGCGTCCAGATGCGACAGGATCTCCTGAAGCTGCAGCGGCGGCTAGGGATAACGACGATCTTCGTGACCCATGACCAGGAAGAGGCCAACACGATCTGCGACCGCATCGCCGTGATGGCGGATGGTGTCGTCCAGCAGGTTGGAAGGCCTGACGATGTCTATGACAGTCCGGTCAACAGCTTCGTGGCGAAGTTCCTTGGCACGGCGAATGTACTTGAAGGTCGGGTCGAGGCTGCCGGCGGCGCGAGTTCGTTCACGAGCACGAAGGGACTAAAGGTTTCTCTGGCCGGGCAACACACCGCCGGACCCGCAAGGCTCGTGCTGCGTCCGCAAGGCATTGCGTTCCGCGAGGGTCGCGACCCTCGCTCGCTCGACGGCGTCATCGCTTCAGCGGAATTTCTCGGCGGGATGGTTCGATACTTCGTCGACGTCGGCGGCGAGCGACTGCTCGTTGACGAACATCATCGGCGCGGCGCCAGTCGCCGTGGCGAGGGTGAGGCCGTATGGATCTGTGTCGATCAGGACCAGGCGGTGGTGATCCGTGACTGAGGCGCTGCTGAATGACCGGCCAGCGACCGACGCGCCGTCGCCGAGGGCGGAGATCTCGCGAGACGTCCCCTATCCGCCAATCCTGCTGATCAGGCATGCGGAAACGCAATGGAACCAGGAAGGACGGCTGCAGGGCCGCGGGGACACGCCCTTGACGCTGAACGGCGTGCGGCAATCTCTTGCCGTTGCAACGGCGTTGCAGCAGCACGTCATCCGGCACCGCCCCGTGCGGTACTGGGTGAGCCCTTTAGGACGTGCCCGTCAAACGGCCTCGCTCCTCAGCGACTGCTGGGCCATTCCGTTCCATAGCTTCGTCGAGGAGCCTGCTCTTGCTGAGCGAGCTTACGGAGAATGGGAAGGCAAAACCCTGGCGGAGGTGGAAGCGGAGCGACCAACGGAGTTTGGCGAGCACGAACGCGACCGTTGGGGCTATCGTCCTCCGCGCGGAGAAAGCAAGGCGGATGTCGGAGCACGGATAGAGACGTGGCTTAGGTCAATCGATCCCTCCGCCCGGCATGTGGTCGTAACCCATAGCGGCTGCTTCCGGGCGATCCGCGGGATCTGCACGAACGCGACACGGCGCCAGATGGATGCTTATCGCGAGCCGCAGACCACTGCCTATTTTCTCGCTGAGGGCGGGGAGACGGAGATACCGCTTGATGCCCCGATCGCACGGGCTTTCGGCGTGTTGGAGCAGACGAAGACTGTGCACATTTAGTCCTACGGCTCACTCGATCATCAACCCAAACGACGCCGGCCCATTGGGTCGGCGTTTTTTGTGGGTTCACCCACCGTGCCTCGGGTCAGTTATGCCACGCCCCAAGTCGCGCATGGGTCAACAATGACCCGCCCTTGACAGCAGGTCAGATTTGCGCGGCGAAAAACAATGGAAAAACAAATCACTAGCGAACTTGCTTTGCGGCGCGACTGGCATGGTGATTGCAAAATCATTGTTGCCGGCCTCTAGCCGGCATCCACCAAGGGAGGAATCATATGAGTGACTTGATCTGCAACGGTTCTGTTTCGGCGGATGCGGTCCGCAAGTCCCGGAGCCCCGGCTCGGGCGGGCGCGCGCTGAGGGGACTGGTGACGGCGGGAATGCTTACCCTGTTCGCGTTACCTGGAAGCCACGTCGGTGCGACCGAGGTGATGGACGGAGCCGTCATCGTTAAGGACGTGAAGGTCTATATCGATCCCGAAACGTTCGATTCCACACGCTACCTGCCGCCGCCCCCGGAAGGATTGCTGGCTGACGATGATATGGATCTCGTGCTGCGCTGGCAGGAGCGGCGGACGCCGGAAATGGCGGAGGCGTCGCTCGCGGATTCAGAGCAGAGCGTGTTCCGGTGGGCTGACGTGCTCGGCCCGGAATGGAAGGAGGAGAACTTTCCAATCGCGAAGCAGTTCTTTCATCAAGTCTATAAAACCGAGAGCAATCTGAACAAGCAGGGCAAGGAGAAGTGGAACCGGGCACGGCCGGGCGCGCTCAACGACGCGGTCGAGGCGGTGTCGGAGTTCAAGAACTACGGCGCCTATCCGAGCGGGCATGCCGCCTTCTCGCACTTCACTGCAATCGTGCTCGCTCAGATGATCCCTGAAAAGGGCGAGGAGATCATGCAAAGGGGTCGGGATCTCGGCTTCAGCCGGGTTATCGGCGGGGTTCACTTTCCAAGCGATGTTGAAGCCGGAAGGATTCTTGGCGCCATCTGCGCGGTGATGGTTCGGGACAACCCGGCCTTCCTCGCGGATTTCGCGGAGGCAAGGGCAGAGGTCCGGAAAGGCTTGCGATTGCCTCTGTAAGCCCATTAGCCCGGAATCCCAGCAGGTCAGCGATCTGCTGGGTCTGACGGATCACCGCTGACGCTTCCGCTCGATCTTGGTATTACCCGAACCAAGATGCTCGCAAAGACAGATCTGTCCGGCCTTATGCGGCGCGCCGATAGTGGCTCGGCGCATCCGTTCGTCTCGGAACGAGATCATTTCGATGGTCAACCGATATCGGCCGAGTCGGTGAAAGGGGCCGCAGACCGCATCGGATCCATTTGCGAACACCCACGGTTTCGAGGAAGGCTACGGATGGACCTCCTGCGCAGTCGGCGGCAAACAACGCGTCGCAAGATGAATGCGGCTAGCTGTAGGCTCGAAAGATCAGTGTTTCCTAGCAGTCATGCCCAGCTAGCGGTCCGTTTTCAGCTCTCGATCAAAAGCCTCCGTGACCATATCGACCAACTGCTTATGAATTTCGGGGCGCGACTGCCCGCCTCCGTCGGAGCAAATGGGATCGCCTATCTCTTCAGACGCAGCGATCTCGGCCGCGCCGGGTTTGCACTCGCCAAACATGCTGTAATGGCTCGCATCATCGATCGTGGAATACTTACCCTCCGGAATGGCCTTTGCGATCTCCGAAGCGAGCGCAGTTCGGGGGATCGTTCCTGGTCGTCCAAGATTCACAATCTCGACAGGAATGGAAACCTCCGAAAACGTGCTGGCTTGAAACACGTCCATAGGGGCAGGATCAATCGCCATGGCAAACTGGATTCTTTTGTCTTCGTTGTTTCGACCAGCCAGCTTCATATCCATCGCGTGAAGATCGACGCCGCTTTGCCTCACCCATCCGCAAAGCGACGGATTGAGGATGTCGGTGTCACAGTAGCCTGCCAAACGGATCGGATCGATACGGGCACCAGCCAGCGCCAGAGCAGTGCTGCCGCCCATCGAGAGTCCAAGTGCGCCGACCTTCCCAGCTTCAAAGTGATCTTCAAGAAACGGCTGTTTCTGAACCGTATCCAAGGTCGCGCTGATATCTCCAGGTCTCAGCCAAAGCTTCATCGTTTCCGCTGCTGATCTGTTCGCCCCCGTGTTCCCAGGATGAACGGGAGCCGCCACGATGAACCCCTGCTTCGCCAAAGGCGTTGCAATCCAGCTCATGGCTTGTGGAGTGCCTCCCAGGCCAACGCCATGCGATAACAAGATCAGCGGGTATTTTCCGCGCGAGATCGGGGCTTCGAGCATGGCGTCCGTTCCCACAAAAAATACACTCTCCCCAAGCGTAACAGATTTGCCGCCCGCGTCCGCCGGGTACCAAATGGTGACCGCTAGATCGCTGCCTCGTTCTTTGGAGGGAGCTGCGATCTGCCGCACGCCGACAAATTCACCGGCAGCGGCAGAATGGTGCACCATCAGCACCGGAGAGATGGTGCTGCAAAACATCGTCGCGATTTTGATCAACAGTTTCATCGAAGTTCCTTGGGCTGATGGATCAGGCCGAAACTTGTCGGAAGATAAAGAGCAGCGCGTCCTTGAACACGATCTTGGACGTTCGAGATCGCGATCTAGGCCTTTTTGCGATGACTTTGGACCGGGGGCGAACAGCTATGACGCCGGTACTTCCGCCCGCGCATCCGGTGCGGCAGATATCTCGCAGCCAGCGCGCCTATAGCTGCTCGGGGTCATGCCCGTGACGCGCGAGAATTCCCGATTGAAGTTCGATTTTGTGCCGAAGCCCGATTCCAACATGATGGTTGTCACCGGATCGCGTGTCGCGACGAGCCGTCGTTTGGCATCGCTGACTCGGTATTCATTTACAACCTGGGAGATGTTGCGGCCATAAGTTCGATTCAGGGCACCGGAAATCTGGCGTCCCGGGATACCCACGCGCCGTGCAAGACGGTCCAACGTCAGGTCTGGATCGCGATAGAGATGTTGCTCCCGCATCAGGGCATCGACCCGGCTTGCTATGGCTTTGTCATCCTCGATGCTCGGAGACGCCGGCAGTGCGGAGGAGGAAGAGGCGAATTCTTCCGCAGTGGTATTTGCCTCATGGTCGGGGCGAGTATTGTCCGCGACCGTGGCGGCGTAGCTGGCGACCGCTAGCCATGAAACGCTCGCAACGGTGACGATCGTTCGGGCCTGCTCGCCACCTCCAAAGACGAAATCGAGCGAGACTATTGCGTCGATGAAGGCCGTCGCCACAAGCATGACCGCCATTGCGATGAGCGCCCTATGTGCGGTCCATTCATCGGAGATACGGACAGCGGAAAGAGCGCCCGGCCCCTGTCCGGCAACCCGGAGAAGCGCAAGACCGTATCCGAGGTAGATGGCAAAGAGAACAATGTCGACTGGCGCGCGCCAGAAGGCGACGAGAGTTGCAACGAGGCCCGCCGGCACCAGGTGCGGCAGGATGTCTGTGCGCCTTGCAAGCCTATTGCGGCGTAGCTGATCAAAGGCTCCAAAAGACATGGCCGGAAGGACCGCTGCGACGATCGGCTGAATAGAACGAGCCGGACGCCAGCCGACGTTCCAGTTCAATCCCGACAAGATCGCCTGAGCGGCAAACGTGGCGACGAGCAGATGAAACAGCCCGAGTTTCCCTTCTCCCTGCCGGAACATCCGCACAAGGATAAGGCAGAGAAGAAGGGAGATGACGAAGGGCAACGGGATTGAAGGCATAAATAACGATTATCACGGAGTGCTTCCTCAGTCATACGCATCCGCCATCTTGGTTTCCGCGAGAAAACCCAGTTCTGTTCTTCCCGCCTGAGATTGATCGCTCGCGTAATTTGAGCTTCTGCGACAACCGCAACGTTCTTTGGTCTATTTGACCCCAGGGAGGCGGCGCTCACGCGCCGCCCTTCTTGCAGAAGTCGAAGCACTTTATCCCGAGCTTCCTCGCCTTAGCATTGAAGTTTTCGGCGTCGCCAAGACGAAGGATGACCCCGCCCGTGTGTCCAACGAGGCTGTACTTCGCCTCGCCCGTCTGCTCGGGCGCCGGGGGAACCGGCATATCGCTCTTGAGGCCAAAATCATCGCCCGCCGGACTTGCGGGAATTCGTCGATAGCCTTGCCGGGCAAAAAGACCAGCCGGCCGTCAAAGCCGCACTCGACGCCTGGTTCGATGAAGTCAGCACGTCGGAGTGGGCGAGTTCCGCCGATATGAAGAGACGCTACGCCACGACCAGCATCGTTAATTCCGGGCGGACCGTGTTCAACATCAAGGGCAATGACTACCCTACCGTCTGGTGGTGGCTGTCGATTTCGAGAAGGGCATCGTCCCCGGATCAAGTGGATCGGCACCCACAAGGCCTATGACAGGATCGACGTGACGGAGGTGAAGCATGGCGGCTGACCTGAAGCCCATCCGCAACCGCAAGCGCGGACTGTCGATCGACATGATTCGTCAGTTGCATGATCGCCTGGGCATTTCCGCCGAGGTCCTTATCCGGCCGACCCGGTTCGACAAGGTCGCCTGAACGGAGTGCGCCGATGACCCGCGTCGCCGGACGCGGTCTGCTTGCCGCTTGCGATCCTAAACCGGCTCGAGCGCCAGGTCGTTGGAAAGGCTGCAAAAAAGAACACTCCCGGAACGGATCGTTCGGGAGTGTCGGTATTTTTGGTTGCGGGGGCAGGATTTGAACCTGCGGCCTTCAGGTTATGAGCCTGACGAGCTACCGGGCTGCTCCACCCCGCGTTATCCGAGTTTTGCGAAGCAAAATCTCGCGAGTTTTGCGAAGCAAAATCTTGTTTGTATCGGCTCGGCTTGGCGATCGGACAGTGGCTTGTCCGGCGGCCGGTTTGTATCGTCCGGGCCTTGTTTATGAGAGAAGATGTATTTTCTTGCGTTTTGCAGACCTGGCAGCGACCTACTCTCCCGCGTCTTAAGACGAAGTACCATCGGCGCTGGGGCGTTTCACGGCCGTGTTCGGAATGGGAACGGGTGCAGCCACCCCGCCAGAACCACCAGGTCGGCAAAGCGCAAGCGTTGCTCCTTGCGGAGCAAACTGTCATCGAGAAGCTGGTGAAGTTTTCACTTCTTTTGTTTCGAACACGTCTTTAACGGTGCTTCGGGCACTTGTCGGAGCTTTTGCTCCGCAAGGCCAAAGGCCGTCCGCAGCGAAGCGATCTTCCGATCGCGACAGCGTGAGGACAAAGAATTTCGATGCTCATCATCGATGAGCATGAGCAATGGGAACGATCAAGCCGATCGAACGATTAGTACCGGTAAGCTTCATGCGTTGCCGCACTTCCACACCCGGCCTATCAACGTGGTCGTCTTCCACGGTTCTCAAGGGAATACTCGTTTTCAGGTGGGTTTCCCGCTTAGATGCCTTCAGCGGTTATCCCTTCCATATATAGCTACCCTGCTATGCCCTTGGCAGGACAACAGGTCCACCAGAGATATGTCCATCCCGGTCCTCTCGTACTAGGGACAGATCCTGTCAATATTCCTACACCCACGGCAGATAGGGACCGAACTGTCTCACGACGTTCTGAACCCAGCTCACGTACCGCTTTAATTGGCGAACAGCCAAACCCTTGGGACCTGCTCCAGCCCCAGGATGCGATGAGCCGACATCGAGGTGCCAAACAACCCCGTCGATATGGACTCTTGGGGGTCATCAGCCTGTTATCCCCGGCGTACCTTTTATCCGTTGAGCGATGGCCCTTCCACGCGGGACCACCGGATCACTATGACCGACTTTCGTCTCTGCTCGACTTGTCAGTCTCGCAGTCAGGCGGGCTTATGCCATTGCACTCGACGAGCGATTTCCGACCGCTCTGAGCCCACCATCGCGCGCCTCCGTTACTCTTTCGGAGGCGACCGCCCCAGTCAAACTACCCACCATACACTGTCCCGGATCCGGATGACGGACCGCGGTTAGACATCCATGACGATAAGGGTGGTATTTCAAGGATGGCTCCACGAGAACTGGCGTCCCCGCTTCAAAGCCTACCACCTATCCTACACATGCCGACACGAATGCCAGTGTAAAGCTATAGTAAAGGTGCACGGGGTCTTTCCGTCTGACAGCAGGAACCCCGCATCTTCACGGGGAATTCAATTTCACTGAGTCTATGTTGGAGACAGCGGGGAAGTCGTTACGCCATTCGTGCAGGTCGGAACTTACCCGACAAGGAATTTCGCTACCTTAGGACCGTTATAGTTACGGCCGCCGTTTACTGGGGCTTCGATTCAGAGCTTGCACCCCTCCTCTTAACCTTCCAGCACCGGGCAGGCGTCAGACCCTATACGTCGTCTTGCGACTTCGCAGAGCCCTGTGTTTTTGATAAACAGTCGCTACCCCCTGGTCTGTGCCACCCCACAATGGTTGCCCATCATGAGGTCACGCTTCTTCCGAAGTTACGCGTGCAATTTGCCGAGTTCCTTCAACATAGTTCTCTCAAGCGCCTTGGTATACTCTACCTGACCACCTGTGTCGGTTTCGGGACGGTCTATACGGTGGAGCTATTTCCTGGAACCGCGTCCCCGCCCGGACAATCCAATAAGTCCGGACAAGTTAAGCGATCCGTCACTACCACCAGGCCCACGAATATTAACGTGGTTCCCATCGACTACGCGTGTCCGCCTCGTCTTAGGGGCCGGCTAACCCTGCTCAGATTAACTTTAAGCAGGAACCCTTGGTCTTTCGGCGAGAGGGTCTCTCACCCTCTTTATCGTTACTCATGTCAACATTCGCACTTCCGATACCTCCAGGACCCCTCACGGGTATCCCTTCACAGGCTTACGGAACGCTCCGCTACCACTTGCCGTAAGGCAAATCCTCAGCTTCGGTGCATGGCTTCAGCCCCGTTACATTTTCGGCGCAAAGACCCTTATTTAGACCAGTGAGCTGTTACGCTTTCTTTAAATGATGGCTGCTTCTAAGCCAACATCCTGGTTGTTTTGGGATCCTCACATCCTTTCCCACTTAGCCATGACTTGGGGACCTTAGCTGGAGGTCAGGGTTGTTGCCCTTTTCACGACGGACGTTAGCACCCGCCGTGTGTCTGCCGACTAGTACTCCCCGGTATTCGGAGTTTGGTTAGGATCAGTAAGACGGTGAGTCCCCATAGCCCATCCAGTGCTCTACCCCCGGGGGTATTCGGTCGACGCTCTACCTAAATAGATTTCGCGGAGAACCAGCTATTTCCGAGTTTGATTGGCCTTTCACCCCTAGCCACAAGTCATCCCAATCTATTGCAACAGATGCGGGTTCGGTCCTCCAGTTGGTGTTACCCAACCTTCAACCTGCTCATGGCTAGATCACTCGGTTTCGGGTCTAATGCGACATACTAAGGCGCCCTGTTCAGACTCGCTTTCGCTACGCCTCCACCTACCGGCTTAAGCTTGCATGTCACACTAAGTCGTTGACCCATTATACAAAAGGTACGCCGTCACCCACCCACCAAATGCCTTGGCATTTGGGGTCACTTTAAAGTCTTCCAAATTCCCGCCGTAAACGACGAGATATTCGAAACGCCCCTCCAAGGAATTTGGAGGGCGGGCTCCGACTGTTTGTAGGCATCCGGTTTCAGGTTCTATTTCACTCCCCTTGTCGGGGTGCTTTTCACCTTTCCCTCACGGTACTTGTTCGCTATCGGTCATGCACGAGTACTTAGGCTTGGAGAGTGGTCTCCCCATGTTCAGACAGGATTTCTCGTGTCCCGCCTTACTCAAGGACAATGAGTGTTCTACGTGTACGGGGCTGTCACCCGCTACGGCGGACCTTTCCAGATCCTTCCACTTTATTCCTCATTGCCACTGGCCTGGTCCGCGTTCGCTCGCCACTACTTGCGGAGTCTCGGTTGATGTCCTTTCCTGCAGGTACTTAGATGTTTCAGTTCCCTGCGTTCGCTTCTTATCCCTATGTATTCAGGATAAGATACCTTTCAACAATGCTTGGAAACCTAAGCCGTACATCGCACGGCTTAAATTTTCCAAGCATCTAAGGTGGGTTGCCCCATTCGGAGATCCATGGATCAAAGCTTATTCGCAGCTCCCCACGGCTTTTCGCAGCGTATCACGTCCTTCATCGCCTGTGCATGCCAAGGCATCCACC